>JAVCCT010000099.1 GCA_030765325.1 Candidatus Stygibacter frigidus
AGTTTAAAAAGGTGACTTACCTGCAACTGCCCTTTCTTACTTCTAAATTGTACCCGCATAACCACACTGTCAGCCAGCTCTTCAAAACTGATCTTGTCATGTACAGCATGCAGGAATTCTTTATCAAGAGGTTTGCTTAGCTGGGGCAATTTCATAATCAACCAGTAATCTGTGTTTAGAACATTTAGTGACATGGCATAATATTTACCTGTATGGTTATATTTCAAAAAAACTGGACCATTTTGCAGAATTGAGTACTCTTGGTAGCTTCCGTATATGATAGAATTCAGGTCAGGAATGGCTACTCTAAGTCTGCGGGTAAAGGCAATCTCCTCATCTTCCCGGTGCACTACTATCTTTATCCGTTCATCATAGAAACATCCTTTAAAAAGTATTGCTTTCAGCAAAATAGTTTTAGTTTCCGAAGGTCGTAATTCCGAACAAAGCTCTTTCTCAATGAAATTCAGATATTTCGTATCAGCAAGATCAGTAGAAAACTTCACGGTCTCATCAAAGTTGTTTTTTAACTGCAAGTATAAGTCTATCATCCCTGGGCGATAAAGCCTTTTAAATTCAGCTTTTAAGCTTACATGCACTGGAGCTTGAGGTGTCAATCCCAGTTTGAGAGGTATAAGCTTGCCATTGATTTTCACGTTGGCAATAACGGCTGGGCAATCATGCCCCTTTCTTTCGAAATCATCTTTTACATTTATCCAGAAAGTTTCTGTTCGACTGCCAGATAAAGTGATTTCACGTTTCTCATCTACTTGGATATCTGCTTCACCAGACATTTCTATCTTAAAAGTCAGGGGATCAGCAAGATTGTTTTTCAGCTCTAGTTGCACTTCCCGTTTGCCATAATATACCTTTTTGTCAGCAGCCTTCAGGTTCAGCTCAAAGTCATTACACTTTACCCGGCACAGTCCTTTGACATCAGCATCAATTATCGCTTCCAAATACCTGTTATCCTTCTTCCAGCAGTAATGAAAAAGCTCAAAGCCGTTTTCCATCTTGCCATCCGGTTCCAGAGCCAGATCACAATCAAAATCATTATACCAGTCTAATTTTGCTAAATAGGGCTGTAACAATTCCAGGTTAAGTAATAAGGGCAAATAATTCATCATATACATGGAAGAATTATTTGTTTGCCAGCGAAATCCTGTCTTTTTGTATAAAGGTACGGCTTTAGTATTACCACTCCAGGAATGCAGATCAAGTCTGTTATAACCTTGTTTAATTGTTGTTTCAAGGGTTTTAAGCAGTAATGCTTTACCATATTTCCTGCCCCAGAATTCAGGGATCACATTCAATAGAGGAATATAGACTGCTTTTTTGTCATTGTATTCTTCCAGTTTGCAATAGCCTATCACTTTTTCATTATCATTTATGAGCAGATACAAAACCAGGCTGTCTGCATTAAGCTCTTCATTAAGAACTTTTTGCTCTGTCATATCCCACAAATCACCATTCCAGCCTTCGGCACTGGCATTCCACATATCCGCAATAGAAGCAGCAAATTTAGCCTCAAATTCTACAATTCTTGCTCCTTCCAGATTTATTTGTTTTATCTCCATCAATAATATCCTTTTGCTTCTGCCCTATCAAAATATATGATAAAGGCAATTTCATACTCCTCTGCTCCAGCCACTCAAATCCACAGGAAATATCCTTTTCATATTCGCCCATAAATCTGATCTCGATCTGGTTATAGATCAGTGCCATTAATATCTCAGAGAGAGTATAGGTGAATTCAAAATGCACAGGTGCTTCATATTCCGCACCACCATAATAATCCATGCCATCACTCCACTCCCAGGCTTCAGAATGAAAATAGGGTTGAGTGATTTCCACTTTTGTATTAGCATCGCCTTCCCAGGGCAATAAATTTGAGAATGGGTGAGAATCATAAATAAAAAAGTGCCCTTCCGGCTTCAATAGCTTATTCACTATCCCAAAGAAACGCTTAATATCTGGTAACCAGACCAAACCGCCTATGGTCATATAAACAAGATCAAAGCAGCCAGTATATTCATCTCCCAGGTCATAGACATCACTGCGAAGATAATCCACTGCAATATTGCAGGTAGCAGCCCGTTCTTTGGCTCCCTTTATAGCCGCATCACTGATATCAACTCCCAGACAGAAATCTGCACCCATATTTTTGAGCGAAAGCAGTTCTCTGCCATTATTACAGCAGAGATGAATGATCTTCTTACCTGCTATTCCCAGTTCCTTTAATCTTCTAAGCTCTGGCTCCTGTTGTATGATGTAACCAGTCTTCCTGAAATTCCTGTCCCATTCTTCTTTTTTTGCCTTCTGATGATAGGGCATCACTGCATTCCAGGCTATCCGGTTCTTTTCTGTTATCTCTTTCAGTTTCATTTCATTCTATCAAGTTCTTCCAAAGGTTTATTCAATTCTTCCGTGCCCTGAACCACAAAACGCCCGTCTTTGATAATATCAAAGCGTTCTCCGCTTTCGGTTACGGCTGTGATGTATGCCAGTTCTTCATAGGGAAGCGTGATATCAGTATGCTTATTGGTATAAGCTTTGTTCAT
>JAVCCT010000299.1 GCA_030765325.1 Candidatus Stygibacter frigidus
GACGGGTAGGTGAATATAAATTATAAAGCCCCAGATTGTCGCTCCGCTCCAACCTGGGGCTACAAATAAATATCACCTACGGTGAAAATCCTCAAAATATATTGAACAGTCTCGTGGACTAAGTGGACGGAGAAAATTAATAATTATTGACATGAATCACTATTAAATTTGGCTATATTCATGATAAAGGATAAGATGTTTCCCAGGTTTGCGTTGTATGGCTTTTTGAAGAATCTCAGGTTCTTTGAGCCATTTCTGATCTTGTTTTTCCTGCAGCAGGGGATTTCATATTTTCAGATCGGCGTGTTATATGCCATCAGAGAGATATTAACTAACCTGCTGGAAATACCTTCCGGTTTTATGGCAGATATATATGGGCGCAAGAAATCCATGCTGTTTTCTTTCTCTGCCTATATAGTTTCCTTTTTGATATTCACCTTTGCATCAGGGTTTGGATTGTTTGTGTTAGCTATGTTCTGGTTTTCCTGCGGTGAGGCATTTCGTTCCGGGACTCATAAGGCCCTGATCTTGTCGCATTTGCGAATGACTGGCAGGTTGAATGAAAAACTCAATTATTATGGGCATACCAGGGCAGCATCGCAAGCAGGATCAGCTCTTAATTCGCTTTTAGCCGCGGCATTGGTATTTTATACCGGGAATTATCGCTATATATTTCTGGCAGCAGTAGTGCCTTATCTGCTGGACCTGGTGAACCTTGCCAGTTATCCATCTGTGCTTGATGAGCACTGCAATTCAAAGGAAAACATAAAACCCTTTTTTAAGGATTACTTTGCCTCCTTTCTATTGATTTTCCAGCATTCTCAAAATCGCAAGGTGTTTTTAAACAGCTCGATCTTTACAGGTTGTTTCAAAGCCAGCAAGGATTACCTGCAGCCAGTGTTGAAAGCCTGGGCACTGAGTTTGCCCTTCCTGATTGCATATTCCAAAGAGCAGCGCTCAGCAGTCATTATAGGGATAGTTTATTTTGGTATTTATCTACTAACGGTAACATCGTCTTTGCGAGCAGAAAAGATCACCAGCCTGTTCCGCTCCTCAAAATCGGCTATGAATATCACCTTTGTAATTGGAGTGCTAATGCTTCTACTGGCAGGGATTACGCTGCATATAAAACTTCCAGTCATTGCTATCCTGGCACTGCTCATCCTTTATGTATTGCAAAACTATCGTCGACCGGTTAATGTACATCTGCTCTCCGAAACGATACCGGATAACTTGATGGCTTCAGGACTTTCAGCCGAAACGCAATTATCGACTATTATTACAGCTCTTTTCGCTCTGATACTGGGCTACCTGGCAGACAACTTTTCAGTGGCAGCAGCCTTGAGCGTATCAGGTATAATCTTAGGATTATTATTTCTTTTGGCAAAATTGAAAAGTTAGTCGTCCACTCCGTCCTCTTAGTCCGCTACGTCCACAATAATATCACATTACCTTTTCTGATAATTTAAGATTGCTATTATCTGAGTGATCGCAGCCATAATAATAAGTGTGAACAGTTCTTTTTGGAGTGAGAGCAGGGTAGAGCCTTTGAGCATAATGGAGCGCATTACCTGGATGAAGTAAGAGAGCGGGATAAATCTGGTGAGTATTTTTGCCCAGTTCGGCATGGAATCGATAGGGGCAAAAAGCCCGCTGAGAAAGAGGAAAATCATCATCACAAAGAAGGCAATAAATACTGCCTGCTGCTGACTGGCAGCAATAGTGGAGATGAATAATCCGATTCCGCACATCACAATTAGATAGAAAAACAGGTATAGATAAAGCAGCAGGACATTTCCTAAGAGAGGCACATGAAATATCGTGAGGGCAATTATCAGTCCCATAGTGAATTCTGCCATGCCAATAATGATCATGGGGATAAGTTTTCCCAGGATGTATTCGTGTTTGCGGATAGGGGTCACGTTGATCTGTTCTTGAGTGCCGGTTTCTTTTTCACGCACAATATTCAAGGCAGTGAGGATAATGCCGATCACAGTAACCAGCATCACTAATATACCAGGCACAATGAAGTTTTTATAGTTCAGCTCAGGGTTATAGAGAAACCTGCTGCGGATAATATCACTACCATTCTTATTCCATTTATTAATCACAGAAATTATATAGGAAGAGGCAACTTGTGCAGTGGCACCATCAATGGCATCAAGCCTTATCTGCAGGTCAACTGGATAACCATTATTGATGTTTTTCTCAAAGTTCTCAGGTATAGCAATAATAGCTTCGATCTTATTCCGGGCAAGTAGTTGGTCATTGGCTTCCTGATCATTATTAAAGGCGATTATATCAAACCACTGGTTATAGGCAAAATCATGGATCAATTCAGATGAAGTGGAGGAGTGATCATAGTCTTCCACAGCCAGGCGCAGGTTCTTGATCTCATAATCAGCAGCGTTGGAGAGGATAAGAAGCTGGATGATGGGCATGGCAATGATAACCATCAGCATAGGTCTGCTGCGGAATATCTGGCGGAATTCCTTTTTTATAATGATCAGTATGGTTCGCATCATTGCTCCTTAATCATAACGCAGCTTAAAGCGTTTGGTGGCTGCCAGCAGTAAAATCAGAGTTATTAGCAGAATATAACCCAAAGGTTCCAGATAATATTTCAGAGGGCTGTCTTTGAGCATCAGGTGACTCAGCA
>JAVCCT010000173.1 GCA_030765325.1 Candidatus Stygibacter frigidus
TTATGGGCAATGAAATGATAGATTTGGACAGATAGGTGTGAGGAAATAGCGGATTTAAGAGAATTTTATCCGAAAACGATCATGCTTTAACTGCTGTAGGGGAAAAAGGGGGTTATCTGGAAAAGTTTTCTAAAGCAGCTAAACAGGCAAAAAGGGAAATTTCATAATGTCTTATCTGTTTGTGAAATAGGGCATTATAAAATCGATGGTTTTTACCACCAAGAAGTAATTATCCATATTTTAGTTACTTACAGCAAGTCGAAAATATCAGTTAGTAAATGTCCAAACTCCAGGACTCCCAAATAAATTTGGGAGTTAATGAGAATGGTTTTCCTGCTACTTTTTTGCAGCCAGCATTACAGTAAATTTCGGGGAGTATGCAAGTGTAAAAGGAGATACATTGGCAAGTGACAAACGGAACATCAGCAGACTTGGATTTAGAAGGGATAATTATCAGCAGTACACATATAACTTAGTTTCTGAAAACAAAACAAGGGACATAAGTGATTATGTCCCTTGTATAATTTTACGATTTAATTAAATCCCAGAATACCGAGCAGAACACCGGCAGCTACTGCTGAGCCAATCACGCCTGCGACATTGGGAGCCATGGCATGCATGAGCAGAAAATTACTGCGGTCATACTGCTGACCCATGTGATGAACTACCCGGGCACTATCTGGCACGGCACTCACGCCGGCAGCGCCTATCATGGGATTGATCTTATCTTTGATAAAAATATTCATTAATTTGGCAAAAATCACTCCTGTTGCTGTGGCTATACAAAAGCTGAAAGCTCCCAGGGCAAATATTTTTATAGAATTAGTAGTTAGAAATCCCATATTAACGCCATCCACCATTCTAATAGCTTGCGTGCTGGCACCCACACACATACCCAGCAGAATTGTTACAATATCTATGATAGCATTACTGGCAGCACGTGCCAGGCGCTCAGTAACTCCCGATTCTTTGAGCAGATTACCAAAAAATAACATCCCCAGAAGTGGAACAGCAGCAGGTGCTATGAGCACAGTTATGATCACCCCAATCACCGGGAAAATTATCTTTTCACGTTTGGTGACCAGACGGGGTGTTTTCATGCGGATTTTTCTTTCCTTTGAAGTTGTGAGTAATTTAATTATCGGAGGTTGGATCACCGGCACCAGAGCCATATAGGAATAAGCAGCAATTGCTATGGGACCCAGCAGATGTGGAGCCAGCTTGGTGGACAGAAATATGGAAGTGGGGCCATCAGCACCACCAATAATACCAATTGCCCCGGCTTCAAAAATACTGAAATTCAAAAGTAATGCCCCAATGAATGTGGCAAAAATACCAAATTGAGCTGCTGCACCTAAAAGGATCAACTTGGGATTAGCAATTAAAGTGGAAAAATCTGTCATGGAACCTATACCCAGAAAAATCAAGGGAGGATAAAAACCCAGCCTTACTCCCAGATACAGGATATTGAGAACAGAACCTTCTGAATATACACCATATGCACCAACACCTGGCATATTGCCGACTATAATGCCAAAACCAATCGGTACTAATAATAGCGGTTCATAGTTTTTGGTAATTCCCAGATAAATAAAAATTACCCCGATAGCCATCATTATCAGATATAAGTAGCCATCACTTTGGAATAGGTGATAAAAACCTGTTGTTGAAATAAAACTGAAAAATTCAGACATAACTTCTCCCGCTGCTAACCGACTTCAATGATCGGGTCATCTTCCTGAATGCTTTGCTGCTCTTTCACGAAAATCTTTTTTACTGTTCCGGATGCAGTTGATGCAATCTCACTTTCCATTTTCATTGCTTCCAGAATAATGATAGTATCGCCCTTGGCAACCGTATCACCCTCAGCTACTTTGATAGAGATAACCAGTCCCGGTATTGGTGAAGTCACGGTTCCAGGAGATACTGACACCTTCTTTTTTTCATGTGAACCGAGTACACCCAGATCAGGAGATTTCTTGGGGGATCGGATTATCTGGGTTACTTTCCTGGCATCAGTATCAATATTTACTTCATAATCGTGTCCATTAACCTTCACAATTACCCGATCAGATTCATATTCCACGATCCTGGTATCATATTCTTTTTCATCAATTGTCAGTTTATACTTTTTCATTAATTTCTCCTTGAAGGATCAATTTCGTTCATTGGTATATAGTTAGAAGCCTTCCACATACTGAGCGGAGCTCGCTTCCAGGTTAGCAGTAATTTATTATTTTCTTCCACTTCCTGCTCATGCAGAAAAATAGTGGACACAATTGCTGCCACAATATCATTCTCTTCATCATTTCCCTGACCTATAACAGCAAATTCTTTTTGACTGCTTTGCCTGGGGGCTTTCTTTCTATCCAAATGGCGTAATTGAGCAATTATCAGTGCCACCAGAATTAAACTGGCGAATACCGTTCCCATCCCAACAATTACGATCCCTATATAATATTCTTTCTTGCCCTCAGAATATAATTCTGCTGCTTTACGAATATCGTTGATCTGGCAATTTAGATCTTTTACGGGAGTATGGATATCATTATTAAGATTTAGATCAAGATATTCAGCCATCTTGCGTACAGGTATTTTAGTTGTTTTGCATATCTGAGCGATAGTCATATTATCATTCAATTCTGCCTCTGCCAGCAGAAATTGGGATATAGACATTAATATAATAAGTACCAGAAATTTATTGATCTTCATAACCTGACCTGTTTAAAGAGGGATATTGCCGTGTTTTTTGGGCGGAATACTATCACGTTTAGTAGCGAGCATTTCCAGAGCACGAATGATGCGGAATCTCGTTTGAGATGGTTCTATCACATCATCTATATAGCCTTTGCTGGCAGCTACATAGGGATTGGCAAATTTCTCGCGATATTCACTTTCTTTCTCTTTTGTCATTTCTGCCGGATCAGCAGCTTCAGCAACATCCTTGCGGAAAACTATCTCCACAGCACCGGATGGACCCATAACTGCTATTTCCGCTGTGGGCCAGGCATAGACAAGATCAGCACCCATCTCACGGCTGTTCATCACACAATATGCACCACCATAAGCCTTTCTGAGAATAATTGTAATGCGGGGAACTGTGGCTTCGGCAAAAGCATAAAGTATCTTTGCTCCCTGACGGATTATGCCATTATGCTCTTGATTTGATCCAGGTAGATAACCCGGAACGTCTTCCAGAACAACCAGAGGAATATTGAATGCATCGCAAAAACGAATAAATCGAGCACCTTTAACTGAGGCATTGATATCCAGCACACCAGCAAGAACCCGGGGCTGATTAGCTATTATTCCCACAGAATGTCCATTCATACGGGCAAAACCAACCACAATATTCTGGGCATAATTACGGGCAACTTCCAGAAATTCATGATTATCTGCTATTATCTCAATTACATCAAGAATATTATAAGGTTTATTAGCATTTTCCGGCATGATACTGGCTAATTGATCACAACTGCGGTCAATAGGATCATTGTTTTTAGTATAAGGTGGTTCTTCCATATTATTGGAAGGTAAATAGCTGATTAATTTCCTGATCAAAATCAGCGTTTCCTCTTCAGTATCACTAATAAAATGAGCAACTCCGCTTTTTCTGCTGTGTACATCCGGTCCACCCAGAGCTTCAGTCGTAACTTCCTCATTCAAAACAGTTTTCACTACTTTGGGACCAGTCACAAACATATAGCTGGTCTGCTGATTCATAAAGATGAAATCAGTAATAGCTGGTGAATATACTGCACCACCGGCACAGGGACCCATAATGGCAGAAATCTGGGGGATCACGCCTGAAGCGCGTACATTGCGGTAGAATATTGATGCATATCCACTAAGCGCATCTACTCCTTCCTGCACTCTTGCTCCGCCAGAATCATTCAACCCGATCATGGGAGCACCCATCTTCATTGCCATATCCATCACTTTACAGATTTTTTTGGCATTGGTTTTGGAAAGAGATCCACCAGTCACCGTAAAATCCTGGGCAAATATGAACACTATTCGATTGTCAATTGTTCCGCAGCCGGTTACCACTCCATCACCAGGATATTTCTTCTTTTCCATCCCAAAATCATGGCTGTCGTGTTCAATAAACATATCAAATTCTTCAAAGCTATCAGCATCCACCAATACTTCTATCCGTTCTCTGGCAGTTAGCTTCCCTTTTCCGTGCTGGGCTTCGATCCTTTTCTCACCCCCGCCAAGTTTAGCTTTTTCCCGTCTGCTTCTAAGTTCGGCAATTTTAGTCTCAACTGCCATATAACCTCCAAATATCCACTAATTGATTTAAAATATAGAAAAAAAACCAGGCTGAATTGTCTGGATTTGATTTTCTGAGAATACTAACCGTCTTTTTCCTGGCAAAGTTCCAATAGAACCCCCTTCATTGCTCTGGGGTGCAAAAACCCGATAGAAGCATGATGGGCTCCCTGTCGGGGCACTTTATCTAATGGACTTAGCTCTTGCTCTTCTGCCAGCTTCAATTCATTTTCAATATTATCAGTTGCCAATGCTATATGATGGATACCTTGACCCTTTTTCTCAATAAATTTGGCAATCGGACTATCTTCTGATGTGGGTTCTAAAAGTTCTATCCGCACTTCCTTACCCACTGGTAAAAATGCCACGCGAACCTTTTGGCTTTCCACGGTTTCAATTCCTTCTACTTCTAGTCCCAGTTTTTGATAAACTGCTATTGCATCCTGCAGATTCTTTACTGCGATTCCAATATGACTGACTTTTTGGATCATGCTTTTTCCTGATTATTTTGATCGTATTCATCTGCAAGCTTGAAAGCTAATTTCATAGCCTTAAGATTTGATTCAGCAAATTCTGGTTTAAACGCTTTTATCGCTTCCTTCAAATACTTATCAGTTACTATATTCGTCACCCGCACCAGAAAACTAAGAGCAATTATATTAGTAGGTAAACTGGAGCCAAGCTTTTCAATTGCAATTTGCGTAAATGGCAGTGCATAAACCTTCTGATCAGTTATAGTGTAGCTTTTTACAAAAATCGTGTCAATGATCAGTACTCCTTCATCCCGCAAATTGGGAAGGAATTTATCACATGATTCCTGAGTTAATGCCACCAGTGCATCAAAATGAGTAGCTTCTGGAAAAAATATTGGTTCTGTGCTGATTACCACGTCAGATCTTGAAGACCCACCTCGTGATGCTGCTCCATAACTTTGGGTTTGAGTAACATTTAAGCCTTGCAGAGTCGCTGCTTCTGAGAGTATCAAACCTGCTGTTAATAAACCCTGTCCGCCACTACCACTTAATCTTACTTGTTTCTTTACATTTTCCTTATGCTTGCTCATCACTCTCTCCTTCCTTAGGTTTAAGCGATTTTACCAGTTCAGCATATTTTTCAGAATACTCTGGAGCTTCCACATTCCTAAAAATTCCCCTTGGGAACTGATTATCTTTTTCATCATCAGTTAATTTATCATACACATTCACAGGGACATAACTATCTCTTAAATTTTTCATCATCTGTGGGGCACTGCCTTGTTTATTCAATTTACCAAAAATCACTGGACAGGCACACATTACCTCTATAAATGAGAAGCCTTTGTGCTCAAATCCTGCCTTGATTATCGACTGCATCTCAA
>JAVCCT010000100.1 GCA_030765325.1 Candidatus Stygibacter frigidus
CAAACACCGGCAGAGCCGGTGTTTGAGACGGGTAGGTGAATATAAATTATAAAGCCCCAGATTGTCGCTCCGCTCCAACCTGGGGCTACAAATAAATATCACCTACGGTGAAAATCCTCAAAATATATTGAACAGTCTCTGTATCATATGTTGTTTTGGTTTAGGAGTGCCGAATAGCTATTAGCATTGCTAAGTGTATATAAACAGGTGAAATAAGTGGATATGATGATGTGGAGAAAAAAAACACCCCTGAATAAAGAACTCAGGGGTGGATAGAAAATTAGCTCACTATTTGAGCATGATCATTTTACGGGTATCTGTAAATCCTTCGGCGGTAAGTTTATAGAAATAGATTCCGCTTGGTACTGGAGCACCTTTATCTGAAACTCCCTGCCATTGAACTTTGTAATTCCCGGCAGCTTGATATTCATTAACAAGTGATGCAACATGCTGACCTTTAACATTAAAAATATCGAGTTTGGTCTGAGCATCTTCTGCCAGATCATATTTGATGGTAGTGGAAGGATTAAAGGGGTTAGGATAATTACCAGCGAGGCGGGTAACAGATGGAATGAAAGCTGCCATCAATTCCTCTTTGCTGATAATAAGAGAAGAGCGGGTGCCATTAGTCCAGACATCAAATTTCAAATCTTTTTGAATATCACAGGCATTAAGAGGAATATCAAGCAGTTTTCCGCAATTTGGCAATGCGGATGCAACAGCAGTCTGCCAATTGCCCAAATTATTATAGGCAGACATCAATTCACTATTTTCAACGCATGGCGTGCCCAAAATATCATTGGCAGCAGTTGACAGGTAAATACTGAATAATTCACCTTGGCAGTATATTTCGAGGTTTTTTTGAGTTATTTCATAGCTGATAACAGACTGTGGGGTGATAAATTCTTCTCTGTTCTGAACTGGGAATGAATTAATGATACCAACTGAATATTGCAGGATCAGGGAAGCATCATACGCTTCAGTAAAATCATTGCCATCAACGTCAGATCGCAATAATCTCCAGTTCTCCCAGGGCATTGGGGCATAAGGTGCTGGATCAATACCCACAGCGTATTGCAGCACCAGAGAAGCATCAAAGGCTTCCACCTCGCCATTATCATCAATATCTCCATAAGGGATATTACCACCCACAATTAGAGAGATAGGGATTGTGGTTATCAGTCTATTATCATTAATTATCAGGTCAGCAGTATAGTTGCCAGGATTAAGACCTTCAGAATCAAAGTTAATGGAGATTTCGTCTGATTCTCCACCATTCAAAATACCGTTATATTGTGAAAGAATTGCCCATGAAAGAGGGATAATCTCAGTTGAGAGAGAAATAGTTCCTGAGGTTTGATGTGGTGCTGAGCCATAATCATCACCAATTAAAGTCCAGTTTAAGTTAATATCTCCTGCTTGATTGGCATCAATAGAAACAGTAATTGTGGCAGTAGCTGTTTCATTCCCCTGGATTTCTCCCCAGCCACCATCTGTGTCATTCCATTCCACGCCAACACCATTTCCCGTATTTCCATTATAGATAAGATTGCCAGAAGGTCCGGCAAAGTTAGTAGCAGAAATAACTGAAACTCCCGCAGGAAAATCGATAATAACATCGGTAAGCCATTCTGCATCGCTGCTGTTATTATAAACTTCCAGATTCCAGGTAATGGTTTGTCCCGGGATATATGTTTCAGCATCGCAAGTCAGGGTAGAACCCTCGATATTGCGGTCAGTTTCTGTTATATTCAGATAATAATATAATGTGCCACCACCGGAATTAGTGATATTAAAGCTTTGGGAAGCAGTGGAATTAAGTTCAATAATCTGAGATATTTCATCAACGCTGCAAGTCATATCAGGAGGTTGTGAAACACCGATAGCGGGAAATACAATATAATCCAGCCAGGCGCAATCAGAACCGGAAGACACGGAGCTATCTTTGTCATAAACCCAGGATAATTCATGAGAACCAGCTGAGACGGGATATGACACCTCAGACCAACCTAAATTTCCGCTCCAGCTATCCATTTCCACTCCATCAATATAAAAGAACAGAAAGTCCCAGTTAGCTTCAGAAGAAACCTTGCGGAAAAAGCTGATCTGATCATCATATAGCACATCGAGTTCAATAGAGAGATTTGAAATTTCACCGTTACCAATATCACCGGATTCTGCGCAGTAGCTTCCTTCCTGAGGTGCTTCGGTTGATGTAAACCAATTGGCATCTCCACTTGTAGTCCATTCCCAGGTTGTGAGATCCCCGCTTTCAAAATCCTCCAGACTCAAGCCGATATTCAGGCTGAAACCGCCATTATAAGTAAGCTCTATTCCTGCAGTTATCTCTGCTGAGAAATTAATTGTTTCACCAACCGGGCAATCCTGAGAAACTGTAACCATAAATGGATAAAGTCCGCTGTTACCAGGGGTAATTTCCGGGATGAAAGACCAGGTATTATTTACAGTGATATATTCACTCGTAGTGCTTACCATAGTGATAACATTTTCCATAGTCGAGCTGCCTGAATTGAGGATTTCCAGTTCCAGATCAGCAGTTTCACCAGGATCCAATATGCCATTATTATTATCATCGCCGTTAATATAGATATTTCCCAAAGAAATTACAGGTGCATAAGCAACAAGATCAACCAGAGCATCATTTTCACCCTCATTATAAGTGAAGCTGAAATTCAGTTGAAA
The DNA here is from genome assembly GCA_030765325.1 of Candidatus Stygibacter frigidus. Lineage (GTDB taxonomy): Bacteria > Cloacimonadota > Cloacimonadia > Cloacimonadales > TCS61 > Stygibacter > Stygibacter frigidus. The sequence goes on from JAVCCT010000100.1 coordinate 2,704, forward strand.
ATCATATTGATCAGGAATAGTTTCTGCTACCTGGAAAGTAAATCCACTAAGGCTTTCAATACCACCCGCAGGGATGGAAGCAAAATTTACTGTGTCATTTGTAATCGTGATATATGGATCATTAATAGACATTACGGCAGTGATATTATCAGCTGCATCAATTCCAATATTTTCCAACTCAAGCTCAAGCTCTATATCTTCTCCAAAATCAATTATCTGATCTCCATTATCTGATGTAATAGTAAAATCATTTATTGAGAGAAATGCACCTTCATTAGGCACGGCTGTGATCTGTGAGATATAAGGTTCATAATTTTGGCAGCAGACGACAATATCGAGGGTTGCTGCAGAGGTGACAGGCAGAAAATCAAGAGTGATAGTTCCGCTGTCATCTATCAGTCCACCAGCAAGCAATTCGCCTTCTATGCTCAGCCCTACATAAGAATAGGGCTCTGCCGAAACGATTAACTGAGTGCTGCCGATAAATAACTGATCAGCATGAGAGACTGTATTTTGCTCAGGTACGCCAAAATATGGAACCAGAGAAGGATCACCCATCAATGAATAAATTTCCCAGTAGTAGTTTGCACTTCCTCCACCTTGAACAACTGCCAGATTACCTACCATAATGAACGAAGCCGAAGATGTGTACCAGTCAGGGAAAGATTCTCCGTGATCATGGAACATCCCGTCATAAGCTCCGGGACCAGTGCCATTATAAGTAGGATTTGAAGTTACATTACCAGAACCAACTCCCCACCAGTAATCTTCATCCCAATAGGTGGAATTAGTACCGCCTATATAGCCTATCGCTCCACCATTTTCTTCCCTTAGCCAGGCTTCACCAAAGCATTCGCCTACTTCAAACTTATTTGTAAGACAGCAATTTCCCATTGCCATAGGATATTTATGTTCATTTTGCAGACTGTTGATATTACTGATCGTGAAGCTGGGATCTGCCCAGGAAGTGGATGAACCATGAGCAGTATAATTGATATAACCTACACCATCAGAGACGTTTTGGACGATCTGACCAGCACTACTGCCTGATGCAGGATAAAGGTAAGTGTGAGAAGTGATACCATGAGCTGCATTAAAATAATTATTTGTACCATAATTGATCTGTCCATTACCCCAGTTGGAGCCATGTGAAGCATCCATACCGGCTATCATTACCACCTCTTCCAGATAGGATGGATCAGGCATGGTAAACATCTCATATTCCAGAGTTTTATCAATCTGAGGTTGAAGTTCGCCGATATTTCGAGCCGAGAATCTGCCATAATATATCTCCGGCATATAATCATTACCTTCCAACCGAACATAATTCAAGTCAGTTACGTGACTACCTGTAGCTCCATTATAGGCTGGTATCTGAGCCGTATCTCCTACAAAAAGTATAAATGAAGGTGCTGGATCTTCTGTGGTTGCCTCATCCCAGAGACTCTCTATATAATTTGCTATAGCTGTTGTGCTGCTGCCTATCTCACTTGTATAGGTCTCGATCACATTATAGCCCTGCTGAGTTTTCCAATCAATAAATGGTTGTAATTGAGCTGAGAACATATCATCAGAAATTATTACATATTTGATAGGATAGCGGGTAATATCTTCCCTGGTTTGCAAGGGTGCATAATTGATCAATGAAGTAGAATAAATTTTCTCGTATGCTGGTGACCAGGTTTTTGTACGTAATTCCATAGTGGCATTCATATCACTGTCAACAAAATAAACAAATGCGTTAACGTTGTTATATACAGTAATTTTCTGCTTAACCGGATTATAGGCAATAGGATGATAAGTAACGCTAAATATACGTTGCCCTCTCAAGATACCAATTTCTTCGCAGGAGAATATCTCATTTCCATACCATTTATCCTGCTGATAGGCAGCCTGATCATAGCTAAATTCCAGTTCAGAAGGATCAATGCTTTTGGGTACTGGAGGTTGAACCGGCATCAATTGACTTACAATACTCAGTTCTGATAAATTGTACTCAGTGCTTTGATAATTAATGATATCAACATTTACTTCTGCTCCCAGAGGTACTGAGATCAGTTCTCTTTTAACGGGAAGCTCAGGACTGCCTGTTTCTCCACTTTTGCCAAAGCCAGGGATGATCAGTTCACTGAAATCTCCTGATCTGGTGCTGAGAGATAACTGTTGTAATTCATTGATCTCAGCAGAAAAATCAAGTGATTCAGATTGCTGACTATTCAAATCTATACCATTATGGTTACCGGAAAAGACAATATTCACCTTATCAGCTGTCAAAACTGACAACAAAGTAAAGATTATTGTAAAGAAAATATATTTTTTCATATCTGCTCCTCGATATTTAACTGATTTATATATTTTCAATGCAATATCCATTCCAAAAAGTCTAAATTATTAGAGAATATTTATATTATAATTTCAGGGTCAATTAATCTAATCTACCTCCCGGATGGTCTTGCACCTCCGGGATGGTGTGTTTTATTTTAGATTTGAGCTTAACCTGTTCAACCATCCCGGAGGTTATTCAACCATCCGGGAGGTTTTTATCTGGAGTGTATTCTTTTTGTTAGAACCACCAGCCCGGCTGAGGCTCTGGGAGGCAAAAAGCATTATCAAGCTTTTTTAAGAGATCAGCATTTGCATTCAGTCCATCACTGTATGCCAGACCACTTGCAGGTTTCACTCCCAGCCACATTCTACTGAAAGCATTGATGCTTGCTGAGAGAACTGGCAGATCAGCCTTAAAGCCTTTTGTCATGCTGCACTTTTTACCTAAATGCAGTGTATATTCTCCACTACATCCCTGCCATTTGCTGTTTGCAGGCAGGTATTGCTCAATAGGATCAGTTAATTTTATATTCAGTTCCAGATCATCGATTGGTAAAGAAGTTTTTTCCAGACAGGCAATGGGATCGAGCAATCTAAATTGCCAATAGGCAAAAGAATTCAGATAATTCTGGAACTTGTTTCCTTTGGTGATTACTTTGCTGTGGATGGGCTTTTTCATGAAATCAAGAAGTTGAATATTTGCTGGTTCTGTAATAGATATTTCGCGCACCTGGTTATTGAAGCTTTGCAATAAAGCCAGCAGTTCCAAAAGCTGTTCATTAGTTTCATAAGCATACCAGACAATATAATAAGGACCACTTTCCTGGTCACTGGGATCAATCCAGAGATGATGAGTTAGTCTGCCGGCTTCATTATAATATCCCAAACCAAAGCTCTTCTTGTGGAATTCCATCTCCGATTTTGTAGCAATAGGGGAGAGCATATCAAATCTGCCATGCAGCTTAATTCTATTCAGTCTATTTTGGTGAATTGCCAGGAAATCATCTTTGGATAGTCTCTTGGGAATTCGGCATTTTACCGGAATATTTAATTCTGCCGGGTCAACATGTAATTGCCTGAAATAACTTCCAGTTCCATAACCCAGTTTATCATAAAATCCCTGCTCAAACATGCCCAGTGCACTAAGTGGCACACCTTTTTCTGCTTCATCAGCCAGCAGTGCTGCCAGAGCTTTGTTTGCCAAACCGATTTTAC
>JAVCCT010000116.1 GCA_030765325.1 Candidatus Stygibacter frigidus
CGTTTTCCTCGATTATATTCTTCAAAACATAGGGCACCATCACTGTACTATTATCTGGAGTAATTTTGGTAAGCATCCTTTTGATACCATCAATTCCCAGTTCTTCCTGTTCACCATTTTCACACTCAAACATACCATCAGTATAAAAAAGGTAACTTGTGTGATCATCAAGTTTCAAAACATCTTCTTCTTCTTTAGTATACTCAAAATCCGCTACCCAGCCAATAGGTATTGATCCAGAAGAATTAACAATTGACACGTCTCCATTAGATTTATTAAAACAGATTAAGGGCGGATGCCCGGCATTGTAATAGATAAATTCCTTTTTATCAGGATCCACCACTCCCAGAAGCAGAGTCAAATAATTGCTTTGGAATACGTCTTTGGACAATAACTGGTTTAGCTGATTGACGATATCACTTGGATGCAGATATGTCATTACGTTGTCCACCAGCATTTTTATTGTAGCCTTCACTGCCGTCATCATCAGAGCGCTCTGTACACCATGACCAGAAATATCTCCAATATAGATCACATATCTGCCATCTTTAAGAGGAATAAGATCAAATAGATCCCCACCTACATTGGTTGATGGAGTGTAATTATTGGAAAATAACAGTTTTTCTTCTACGCACAGCCAATCAGGTAAAAAATAGGTCTGAACTGATGCCGCTGTCTCCAGTTCGCTTATCAGAGAATTATAAAGCTGGTCACGCTCTCGTTGTGATTCCACTCTGTCATTAATATTGTTTATCACAACTATAAATTTGGATACCTGTTTCTCTGAAGAAAGGATCATGGATACTGATATTTCAGCCCAGAATTTCTTCCCTTCTGGATGAAATATTTCTTCTTCAAATCTGAAACTTAATTCTGATCCATCGTGAAATGTCTCTGTAGATACCTTAAGATGCTTGATCATAAAACTGTCTTCAGCAAAGTATTCATTAAAATAATGGGATAAAACATCAAATTCACCTTCATCAAACATGGATGCAAGTGCCTGATTGGAAAATATTATCCGCAGATCAGTATCTATAATACCCATGCCCACAACCACATTCTCAAATAATGCCTGCAATTGCACCTGACTTTCTCGCAGATTACGTTCTGCCACCTGACGGCGTGCTGCTTCCTCGATGGCTACCTGCTGCAAATTCATTTGATCATAAAACTTACTCACGATAGCAAATAAATCCCGATTATCTACTGGCTTTAATACAAATTTATCTACGCCAATATCAATTGCTTTTAAAAAATATTCTGATTCACTGTGGGCTGAAGTAATAATAATCTGAACATCTGAATTCAACTTTTTGATATTGGAGATCATTTCCAGACCATCCATGTGAGGCATTCTAATATCTGAAATCACTAATTCTGGATTATGCTCACGAAACATCTGCAAGCCTTCCCTGCCGTCTGATGCCACATAAACCTCTGTAATCCGTCGTCTTAGCATCTCGTAGATAGTGTTGCGCACAACGTCTTCATCTTCAACGTAAAGTACACACAATTTCAACTTTTCAAATTTAGCCTTCAAAATTACTTCGCCCCTCATCGATTTTGGTAATTAACCCACCGCTATTTTTAAAGTCAATTACTTTTTTATTTAATGCCTTGAATCTGTTGCTTTTTGATGTCCTGTTTTCATCAATAATATTATTTACTTGACCGACATTTACCTTCTTTTAGTTTATGAATTTAAGAATATCTTAATCGGTGGTGATCATGTTTTCTTTAAGAATCAGGTTTTTTGTTTTTATCAGTGTGGCAGCATTATGTCTTATCTCTGCTTGCACTCCCTATAAGCTCATTGAGCAGATCCCGGCAGGCACTCACAGAAAAAGGATCGTGTTCCGTTCTGAACCAACCCCTGCGGATATTTTCATCAATGAAAATTATCTCGGGAGAACTCCCTTAAAAACCGATATCTGGTATATTGGAGAAAGATTTATCAATGTGAAAGCACAGCCCCTGTATCCTTCTCAATACCCCCAGAATATCGTGCTCAAGGTCCCGCGTGTTCCCAATAAAATGACCATATTTATGGATTATAACCCCACGAAAGATTTTGAGATGAAACAAAAGGGAGGGGGTATTGCCGGAGTTGATGCTGGGGAAGACCCCTATGCTGTGACAGAATTTTCTGCTGCAAGTCTTAAAGATACTATTATCATCAAAGAACCAATTCCTCTGCCTGTTATTTATTTCGATTTTGATAAGCACTATATTCCAGAAAAAGAAAAGGATAAATTATATCCCATTGTTGAATTGCTGATCAAAAATCCTGATCTTAAGATTTCCATTCATGGACATGCTGATGAACGTGGTACTGTGGTGTATAATAAAGTGCTGTCCACCAATAGAGCTTTATCTGTTTATGAATTTCTGCAGGATTCCGATATTGATCCTGACCGCATGAGGATATATGGACATGGCGAACTCACCATTGTTGAAAGGAACGGTTACAGACTGGAATATCAGAATGACCGTGTGGTCACATTCCGACTGCATTATAAGACATTTGAAGAACCCAGCAATGATGATTAAAGCCGGTTATTTGCGTACTACGCTATAGCCGCGCTCCTGCAGCAGGTTCACAATCCCATCATCACCCAGATAATGACCTGAGCCCACTACTACAAAGTATTCTTTAGCTGTATCTCCAGTTAAATACTGCTCTATTTTATCGGTCATCTTCAGATTACGCTCAGTGAATAGCTTATTATAATATCCTGTTAAATCAGGATTCTCTTTTATCTCCTCATTCATCAGACGATACATGGTGCTGTCGTCTCCAACTATCCAGCTTTGCATAAGCTCTTCCACTTCCTGGTTAAATTCTTCCCGCTTATCAATTATATCTTTCAAATATTCTATCTGGATTTTCTCATTTAGACCGCTTAACAATTCAAATTGTGATTCAGGGGTTTCCAATTGCTGAATTTCCTTATGCCCCTTTGCCTTCTGAGCAAAATAAAGGTCTGTTCCGCCTTCGGCAGTATAACCCAATTCACTCACCCTCACACTGGAAAGCGTCATAGTCATATACCAGGGCTTCTGGTTCTTCACAGATTCCACGGTGCATTTATATTCAGCTAACTCAGAACCTAATTTCCCGTAATATTCTTCACCTAAATCCGTCTCCAGACTCTCTCCTTCTGGATATAAACCCTTGGTATTGATAAGTTCCTGAATTTTGTTCATATCTATTTTATTAATATCAAATTCCAGTACTAATACATCAGATTCTTCAAATGCCTGCTCGATCTCATCCCGCAAAGGATAATAATCCGGTTTCATCAAATGCACCGAACCACATAAATTAACGGTCACATCCCCCTTTTCCACTTGCCAGAAAAAATTGCTGAATTCCCCTGCAAAAGCCAGTCCAGATATCATTAATATAATAATTATGAATATAAACCCTGATCTTCTCATTTTTACCTCCTGATTTCTTCCTATATTCTATAACCACCCCAAATGTCAATCTTTTCAAAAAAAGACCCACCCCACTAAGTCAGATGTGCACCGCCAGGTTTTCCAGGTACATCCTGCCAATTATCTGATAAAGATACACTGAAATTGAACAATATGCCCGAAACCCACTGATTCAATTACCGTCTTACTTCAATAATACCTAAAGCATAATCAGGAAAAAGTTTATCACGAGTATTTAAGTCTTATATGACCTATAGGGTATATATTTGAAATAAGTAGATTGCTTATATTTCTATGGCATCGGAATTTAATAAAAAAAGGATCAGGCATAATTACCTGATCCTTGTCATTTATGATCTTATTAGATTATTTAAGCAAAAGCATCCGCCTGGTATCACAGATATCTCCCTTAGACTTTAGCTGATAGAAATAAACTCCCGAGGCTACTGGACTGCCATTAGCCGAGATACCCTTCCACGTGATCTGATTCTCTCCAGCAGGATAGCTGCTCAAATCCTTAGAATAAACCCTTTGCCCCTTCAGGTTATAAATAGAGAGCTCATTACTGTCACTTTGGCTCGCTAGATTGAACCTGATAGTAGTTTCAGGATTAAAGGGGTTGGGATAATTATTGAACAGGAAAATTTGCTTCGCCACATCTTCAATATTTAGCTCATCCGGTTCAAGAGCGGTATTGGACGAGACAAAGGAGAATTCATCAATAATAACCTCCTGATCGACTGCTGGTGAACCTGCAAACTGCCAGAGGTTAATATGCACGCGTGGTTGTTCCGGGCGGGGAATATGTGGTCCCGTATAAGTCCACTGGAAGATCATGTTTTCCGGTGATTCATCTTCAGGTCCTCCGCGCCAGGAGCGGAATTCCACTACACCCGGCTGCCAGTTAAAGGCATGAGAAGTTAGTTCACCTTCTTCAAACTCAGCGGGAAAGCGGATCAGATTGCATTGCCAGTCCCAGGGCTGGGCTACAAATTGCCCTACTTCATTGCCGGGGGTTGCCCAGCGGCTGATCTCAACATCAATTTCATTATAGGGATTCCACCAGATATTTTCATTGCCATAGTAGGTGGAATACTGCCAGATAAATAGTCCCAGCACTGTATGAATATCAAGCTGATCAAGGTCTCCAAGCGTAGTGAAAATATAATCTCCATAGCCCAGCACTTCTTCCAATACTACTTCTGTGCTGTACCAGGTATTATTGATATTTTTTATGGTAACATGCAATCTATCAGAATCATCTTTCCAGACACATTCCGGTGTATGGCTGAAATTATTAGGACCGGGTCCATACCAGCCGGTACCTTTTACCCACCAGATACGGTCAGCAAATTCCAAAGTGCGTCCATCAGGAAAATCTACCCATTGAACATCGTCAATAGTAGGTGGAGTGGTGCTGTAAAAAGTTATCTGGTCATAATAAACCTGGGCAAGCGGATCATCAGGGCTTTGCAGAATTCCGGTAAGAAGGCGAGTTGAAACTGTTCCTTCCGGTGCTGGAAAACTAAGCAGATCAAAGCTGAGATATTCATCAAGGGGTGAAGATGCATCTGCTACCGGGAAAGTATCATAGTCTATTAATTCTCCATTGATATCACGCCACTCAACATTGACTATTGCTGCACATTCACTTGTTAGCGGAGAATTGCTGGAATTCATTACCACTCCGCTGATTCCCCATTGTTCGTCAGGTTCGCAATCAAGCTGCTGCCAAAATGCTGACACGTTCCATTCTCCGTTATTTATGCCGCTTGTACTTGCTGCCAGATTGCCATGACAGGCATTTTCAGTGGAACCCACTTCACCCATCTGATCCCAGCCGGAGAAAGAATTTGTCCCCAGATCTAATATCTCAAAGCTGGGATTAGCCAGCATTTCCTGTCCATCTAATTGAATAGCAAAACCAAAGACAGTTAATAAGCAGAGAAATATATAAATTGTATTATGTTTAGCCATGATAATCATCCCCTGTGGCATTTTATTATAGGTACTATACGTCCTATAGAACCTATATATTTTCTATAAAATTATTTCAGCAGGAGCATCCGTTTTGTGTCATAGATTGCTCCATTAGACCTTAACTGATAAAAATATATTCCTGAGGCAAGTTTTTCGGCATTCCATTTGTAAGAAGTCTGGTTTTTATCCAGAGCCACTGATTGTATTTTTTGCCCTTTAACATTGAAAATCAACAATTCGGGATCAATACATTCTTGATCCAGAGTGAATCTGATAGTAGTTTCTGGATTAAAGGGATTAGGATAATTCTGCATCAAAGCTGATGGTGCAGTGGTGATTACCTCTTCAGTGATATCGTTGAGCCCACCATCATAATAAATATCATCCAGTCCAAATTCACACTGAGCCCCATTAACTTCCAGAATAACGAACTCATAGGATAACATGCGCAAATCTATGAATTCTCCCCGCAGATCATCGACTGGGATACTTGCCTGCGTCCATTCTCCATTTCGAACAAGTCCGTAAGTGGTTTGATAAGCCGGAAATTCCACATAAGACTGATTTCCCCAGGCATCAATGATGCCGATTTGAAAGGCAATATTGGCAGGTATCTTGATCATGAATTTCAAGCTGCCCTCGCCGAAATTAAAGAGATTCACGGGTTGGATAGACATAATTCCTGCCCCAAACCAGCCTAATCCAGTAGATACCCAGGAAATGCCATTTTCACCTTCATAGGGTGGGATAGTGCCATCTGATAATGTGCCTTCCCACACATATATCTCAGCATTATCTCCAGCAGTTAAACCATTATCCACGGGAGTTTCATCTGTAAAAATGCCATAAGTGCCACCCTCAAAACCAGGTGGTCCCAGATGTACTTCACCCATCTCATTCCACTGGTAAACCTTGATATAATCAAGATACATATCAGCCGGGAATGGCATGGAAACAGGTAATCCGCTGCCAGGATCACCTAGATTATAAGCATCCGTGAGTGCTCCGCCAACTGCAAGATTAGCCATCAGATAGAAGGGTTGTTGGAATTCAGCAGAAACGCTGTCTATGGCAAAGGGTTCAGTATATAGGTCATATTCTATATCATCATCAATTACGGTAAATCTAAGGCTGTCCGCATCCCAGTAGGTACGGTAGGTCAGAAATCTGTTAGTAAGTGAGGGATCATAGTTATAATAGGGACGGCAGAATTCATCTTCAGGATCCCATGAGAGGCTGGCGGCACCGGATGGATTTTCCGGAGTAACCGCATCATCAGAATAATAAAGGGCATTTGCTGTTACCATTTGATTTACGGTAGAATTATCTGCACCATTCCCACCATTATGTTCATCATGCAGATCTCTGAATTCGTGATGATGTCCCATTTCCATCAGGTCAATCTCACCATTACGGGGCCAGGCGTAATTAGCTGTTCCCAGCATCCAGATAGCCGGCCAGCCACCCAGATCAAGATCGGGGACGCTTACTCTGGTTTCGATCATCCCGTATTTAAGTGATAAAAAGGACTTGGAACTTATTTTACCTGAGGTATAATTAAGGGGATTGCCCCATTGATCCACAATCCCGGGACCTGATTCCTGACGGGCTGTGATATGCAGAGCATTATTTCCTGGATCACCAGGTATTTCAGCTATCTCCACATTATCTTCATGGTAATATTCCAGTTCGCCATTACCCCAGCCCCATGATCCGTTTCCCGTCTCAATCAGCCAGTTATCAAGATTATCAAAATTATCTTCCCAGATAATATCTCCGATTTCTGCCGTTAACAAATTTACTGATACCATGATGATCAGCAGAAATATTAGCTGAACTGCCCTTTTTCTCCCTAAATTCATTTTTATATTCCCTGTGTAATTGATTAATCTCTTCTTGATACAGCACCCGTTTCTATATCATAAATATATCCCCATTCACTCATATCGGCAAGTGCCATAGCAGGATCGTTATACAAAGGCAGCAGATTCTCATCTGATGGATCATACAGGTAATGACCTGTCAGCTCTCTGATCAGCACGGCATAATATGTTTCGTCATTTAGCCATTCCGCCTGCCACCACGTGGCTGAATCAAAAAAATGATCGAGTGCTGCATGATAAGCTTTTTTTGCCTGCTCTTTAGCATTCTCGCTGCCGCCAACTGTGTAAAGCTGATGCAGCGCCTGAGCTGTCATGTATTGATGTTCTCCATAAGGGATTTTTGCCAGCATGGTAGCCCATAGATAAAATTTATCTTTGGGTGATACGCATTGATCATTAAAATCCCAGACATTATCCATATTTATTCCAACATCTGCATAAGGATTTTCAGGGTCATTCAAGACATTGGTGTCAGGATAAATACCCTCATTTTCACCGTATAAATTTAATACATTATCTGTTGGAAGCTGTTCATATTCTAAGATTGTGCCGTTTTTAACATCACAGCCCATTAAAAATACAGTTACTAGACCAAGAAGGACAAATAATTTTATAATTTTCATAATTTACTCCTTAAAATTCTATGCTGTAATAAACACCAGCCTGGAATTCATAATCATTATCTTCACCAATACCTTCATTGGTTGGTGACATTGCATCAAGAGTTCTAAAGATGGAATTGATGCCTATTTTACTCGAAAGCACATTATCAAGTACATTATCGATCAGGATAGAATAATCAAGTTTGAATTGCAGGGGATAAGTGATATTGAATTGACGATACCAGTCATAAGGTCCCCAGGCATCTTTTTTGGCATAACCCTCAAGATAATATTTCTTGTTAAATATCATTTTAGCATCCAGAGAAATGTATTCTGCTGCGTCACCATCAGGATTTCCTGTTGCCTGCTGCTTTCCGCCTTCCAGGTTAGCTATCAGCTTGAAATTAGGATTGGGATTCATGATAAATCTGCCCTTAGCCAGCCACACATCTTCGGCCGGCATTCCCATCCCAAAGGAAGCATTTGTATTCCCTTCCTGATAAAAAAACATGTCAGCATCAGCATCTTTCTTATAACTGGTGATATTTCCACCTATGCTGAAAGCAAATCCGGCATCTTCTCTTTTATCTGCATCCCAGGCATAAAAATCACTCGCTGGTGTGGGATCATAAGTGATAAAGAATTCGCCAGAAACGGCTTCTCTATTATCTAAAACAGCAAATGGATCATCATCACGATTACGAGGGCTAATACCAGGATAGAGTTGTGAGCCTTCGATATAGGGCTCTATTATTGGATTGGAATCTATCAGATTCTTTCTATATAATCCCCGCGGCAGCAGCCACACATTTCCTATCGGGATCAGCATGCCACCCACGAATTCCAGTTTATTACCCAGAGTTGAATAAGGGATAGTGGTATTAAATTCCCGTAAGGGACTTCCACCATCAGCTACCAGACCTGCATAATTTGCTGACACGTCCAAAAGCCCAAATCCTGTATTATAAGTGATCTTTGCTCTGGCTCCCATGATGTCTTTAAGCTCTATCTTATCCTGATAAATATTATCGTCTTCATAATAATCATATTCTTCATCCAGCTTTTCTGTACCTGCCATCAGATAACCAAATTCCAGCGTAGTCCGTGGAATTATATTGGTTTTAAAAGAAAGTGCTGTTTGTCGCGTAGCCCGTTCAGTTGATTCTGTAGCAGTTGAAGAAGCATCTGCTCGCGAAAAATCTTCTGCATGGATAAGAGTAAAATCAAAACCCTTAATGCCAAAATCATATTTAACTAATGCTTTGGGATTGGCTCCCCAATATACTTCTGGTCCAGCTACGATTGTGAGACCATTAAATGATTTTTTACCCATATATTCGATTCCAAAAGGTGCCTTGGCATTCCAGATATCCATGCCTTCCATATCAGTGGCTTCATAAAGTAGTCCGTAAATATCTCCCTTATATCCCCAATGATAGCGCGGTACATGATAAAATGCTTTCAGATCAAAATCATCAGTACTATATAGTGCATCAAAATTATAGATTTCCACCCGCTCAGGATCAGTTACTACCCTCGATGTTGTCACTTCCATGCCGGCATCATCAATCTCTGTGGTCAAGGTTACATAAGAAAGACCCCGCTTCCCATAGTATTGTTCAAGTGGTTTATCTACAGCGTTCCCCAGGATATTTATAGCAAAGTTTCCTGATATATGATTAGTCGGCTGAAATTCAAATTCCAGATTTATCATTTCACCATTTGAAAAATTCACCCCATTTTTACCATTATTTTCTACTTCCAGAGATTTTCCACTAAATACCATATCTCCTTTAAGGTTTCCACCGGCCAGGCGAAGAAGGCTCCGTTTGGCTATTTCACTATTCAAAAGATTCACTTCACTGCCAATTTCATGAAGATACATATCGATATTATCTATTTCAGCGTTCATTTCGGCTTTATCTACATTAAAATTGTCTATTGCCCAGATTTTTGAAAGCACATCATAAGCCATTCTGGGTTCTGCCTGGTAAACTCCATCATCATTAGGACCTGCCAGTCGGCAGATGCCATACCATTCTTCATTCATATTATTTTTACCCTGCACAAAATCAAAATTATAGCCACCATTACTCCAGGATGCATGCTTGTCATGAACTGTCAGATTTTCCGTTTGCAGGTATTTCCACCACTCATCACGCCATTCAAACACGCAGCCACCCAAAGCATTACCTTCTTCATTTTTACCATAGCTTTTATTATAGATTTCCTGCCAGTTACCTTTTACGATATAAGCTTGACCTGCCTGATCTTCTTTATAAGTAACAGCATTAAAGGCATCAGAACCAAACTCAGTTAATAGTACCGGTAAATCAAGCTCACTGTCAACTCTGCTCCACATATCAGTAAAACTTACTCCACGATAAGCATTTACGCCTAATATATCAAGATCCGGGCAAAATTCTACTATCAAATCAAGATACTGAATGTCTCCATTGACTATCATGAAGGGATGGTTAGAATCCACTTCTTTTCCCGCAGCAATTATCTCATTATATAAACTGTAAAGCGACTTTGCTTTTTCCTTATGACGCTCGCCCACAGGAAGATTTTCGATCTCAAAACTTGACCATTCCAAACCATAATTACTCTCATTTCCCAGAGCAAACATGATCACCCCTGGTGTATCTTTATATTTCTTTACCAGTTCCACGATGTCTCGCTTGAGGGTCACTCGCGTTAGCTTGTCTGCATAATTGGTTTGAGGAGTCCATACTCCACCCACGTTATAGCCATATCTTCCCATAAGATGATTCACGATAGTCATGATACCATGCTTATTATACAGATAGCTTACCCAGCGGGGTGGGATCATACCAAAACAGCGGATAGTATTGATTCCCGCTCCCTTCATTAAATTACATTCATAATCAAGAATTTGCTCGATTTGCTCGTCGGTGTTTCCATATAAATTGTAGGCATAATTCTCACCGATTGGAGTATAACCCCACACTATACCTTTTACGAAATAATCCTCTCCATCTACCAGAAGTTTCCAGCCGTCAGCATCTTTGTAAGTAGTTACTTTTTCTGGTGACTGAGCAAAAACGGTTGCGGTGAAAAACAAAATCTGGAGCATTGCCAGTAAAACAAGAATCCGCTTCTCCTGTACTGCTCTTACTAATTCATTCATACTTTCCCCCATTCATTATTAGTGTTTTTATTTTTTATTCTTTTATTAAGTAATCCACTCAATGACTGCTATATAGCAATTGTCAATGCCACTTTTCTGTCAAGACTTTTTTTTGAAGATATAGGTTTTATAGGTCCTATATGTCCTATAAGACCTATAAAAAGAATATACTTAGCTGAATTAGTGCTTATATAGCAGAGCAACAAAACACATAGTGAAATTATAATGTGAGTACGTGCTTTGTTGCTATGGCTTGTATCCGGGTGGGGGTATTTTTAGGGGTTTTAGGAACTGGAAGGAGGAAATGGGGAGGGATTATTTTTTAATAGTGGAGCAGGAATCTCTGAGGACGAGTTTTGCCGGGAGGATGATATGCTGATAATCTATATCATGTCCATTAATTGCGGAGATGAGTAATTTCAGGGATTTTTGGGCAATATCTTCTACCGGAGCAGCATTAGTGGTGAGGGTGGGGAAGACTCTGGAGGCGACTTCAATATCATCAAAACCGATAACGCTTATATCTTTAGGAATACTGAGTCCTAATTCCTGGATAACTTTCATTGCTCCAATAGCCATTGAGTCATTTGCGCATAGAATAGCAGTAGGTGGATTTTTTAATGACAGGAAATACATGGCTGCTTTTTCTCCGGATCCATAGGAATAATCACCTTTATATACCAGAGATTTGTCAACGTGCAGATTATTGTTATTCAACGCACTCAGGTAACCATGTAGTCTTTCTTTGCAAATATCTGAATCCATCAAACCGGAGATAAAACCAATCCGCTCATGTCCTTGAGCTGCCAGGTATTTAGTGGATTCAAAGACACTGTTAAAATTATCTATCGTTACTGAAGCAATGGATTTATCTGAAGCAATATTGTCCAAAAGTACAATGGGCATGAATTTCTTGAGTTCCTGGATTTTATATTCAATGCGGGGGAAGCAGCAGATGATACTGGCATCAATTTTTTTCTGGTCATGGATGGGATTCATATCATCAGAATCCGAAAAGATGAGGATATTATAACCCGCTTTTTTGGCTGTCTTTTCAAGGGCTTTAAAAATAAGTGAATAATAGGGGCTGGAAATTCCTTCATCAATCTGATCATCGAGGAAGAATCCGATATTATTAGTTACTTTGGGGCTCATCTTGCCATTGCTTACAAATGTCCCCTTAGTAGTGGTTCTATGCAGAATACCTTCTTCCTGCAATTCCATAACGGCTTTTCTAACTGTCATATAAGCAACGCCAAATTCTTTCGCAAGCACTCTTTCGCCCGGAAGTTTGTCGATTATTTTACCGGCTTTAATATCTTCTTTAATTTTGTTTTTTACTTTTATATATTTAGGAATATGATCAGTCATTTTCTTATGCCCCCTTTCCTTACAAAGCTTTCTTTTTCTTTAAAAATATATAGCATACAATACTGTAGCAGAGATAATCTACCACATATATAAATATTGCTATACTGCAATTATTCACAAATTTATTAATTGCTGTAATTCCGTCAAGAAAACAATTATGAGGGGTGTCAAGCATAGCCAGATGGACATGAATATTGTAATAAATTATAAAATACTTGACAGAAAAAACCAAAAGGCAAGAATTGCTATATAGCAATCAAATGGTTGCGTGATGGGGATTATAAAAAAAAATAATATAAAAAGGGAGGTTCTTGGATGATAAATAAAAATTTAAGTTTAATTTTATTGGCAGCATTTTTTTTATTTATTTTAAGCAGTTGTGATCAGGTTACGAAGCCGGATACAATTATTGATGAAGTAGATAATGGTGACTATGAATTAGTCTGGTTTGATGAGTTTGACCAGGCAGGCAGTCTTGACGACTCAAAATGGGGATATGACACAGGATATGGTGGAGATGGCTGGGGAAATGATGAATGGCAGCTTTACAAGGATTCTCCAGATAACGTGAAAGTAGAAGATGGTAATATGGTTATCACAGCTGCCTGGGATTCAGTAAATTATTCTGAGCCAGGTAAACGTGATGGTTCGATAACTTCTGCACGGGTTAACACTAAAGACAAATTCTCATTCAAATATGGTAAGGTTCAGGCGCGGATAAAGCCACCCAGTGGAGCAGGGATGTGGCCTGCCTTCTGGATGTTGGGCGATAGTTTTGATTCCGAAGGCTGGCCCTATTGCGGAGAGATAGACATCATGGAGATGAGCCCCCTGTATCATAATGACAATACTACAATGTTCACACTTCATTGGTGGAATGACGAAGGACAATATCATGATTCCGATGGAGCAGTACGTGAATTCAGTTATTCACTCACCGATGATTATCATATATTTGAAGTTGAGTGGGATGGGCAGAGAGTAATCGGAAAGATAGATGATATCACATATTTCGTTAAATTGATAGATCCTGCTAATATGGATGAATTCTTAAAGAAATTCTTTTTAATATTTAATGTAGCAGTTGGTGGAAATCTGGGTGGTACACCAGATGAGACGACCCAGTGGAATCAGAATATGTATGTGGACTGGGTGCGAGTATATCAGATTGCCGGACCAGTTATTGGAACTTATGGATTATTTACAGATGAAACTCCAGTGGATGCCGGTCTGGAAGTTGGTGTAAATGCTGAAATATATGTTTGGGAAAATACCCTTTCCGCTGGATCAATACCCCCTTATGAGGGTGACAATGTAATATCATGGTCAACGGAGGGAGTCGGCTGGTTTGGTGGTGGTATCAGTTCTACTTTACCAATAGACCTGTCAGGATTTGCGTATGGCAATATAAAATTCATGATCAAGATACCGGCAGATGTAACCTTTAAAATTGGGATAAACGATACGGATGGTAATGAGAATTATGTAATTTTCCCGGCAAATGAAACTGCCTTTGGTCTGGTTAGAGATGGTGAATGGGGACAGGCAACCATACCTGTAGATGAAATCAAAGGAAGTGTAGATCTGGAGATACTGGACTACGAATTTATAATATTAGAACAAAATGGCGCTCAGTGTGAATTTGCTCTTGATGATATTTACTGGGATGGTGGTGGAACTACTCCGAGCAGTGTAGCCTTTGATGCAGATAGCTATGCAATTGATGCCTCTGGTGCTGTGATCACAGTGAATGATCTGGCTGCTGCAGGAAATACCGTTTCTGTAGATGTAGATAACGGGACAGATACTGTTAGTCTTAATATTATTCTTGATGAAGTAGGCATGGGATCCGGGACATTGAATTTCGGCATTACAGATGATGCCACGGATACTATTGCAATTACGCCCGATGGTTCATTAACTGCTACATATACAGATTTTAATGGAAATATGAAAACTGACACAGCTGATATTGAAAGTGGCAGTGCCCCTTCTGGAAATTTTGGTATATTTACGGATGAAACCCCAGTGGATGATGGTTTGGAAATTGATGTAAATGCAAATATTTATGTTTGGGAAAACACCCTTACTGCAGGAACAATACCGCCTTATGAGGGGGCAAATGTAATATCATGGTCAACAGAAGGACTTGGTTGGTTTGGCGGCGGGATCAGTTCTTCATCACCGCTTGATCTTTCAGGATTTGCTAATGGCAATATAAAATTCATGATCAAGATACCAGCAAATGTGACATTTAAAATAGGAATAAATGATACGGATGGAATCGAGCATTATGTAACCTTCCCGGCAAATCAAACAGCTTTTGGTTTAGTTAGAGATGGTGAATGGGGACAGGCAACCATACCAGTAGATGAAATCAAAGGAAGTGTAGATCTGGAGATACTGGCTTATGAATTTATCATTTTAGAAGAAAGTGGCACACAATGTGAATTTGCCCTTGATGATATCTACTGGAACAGTGAAAGTGCTACTGTGAGCAGTGTTTCCTTTGATGCAGATAGCTATGCAATTGATGCCTCTGGTGCTGTGATCACAGTGAATGATCTGGCTGCTGCAGGAAATACTGTTTCTGTAGATGTAGATAACAATACAGACAATATTAGTCTTGATGTTGTCCTTGATGCGATGGGCATGGGAACAGGTACATTGAATTTTGGACTTACTGCTGATGCCACTGATACAATTGCTATTATAGCAGGAGGTACATTAACAGTAACATATACAGATAGCAATGGTATTATAAAAAGTGATACAGCTGAAATAGAATCAGGAAGTCCTGATTCACCGGGAGTCGCTGCTCCTTCTCCTTCACAATCTGAGGCTAATGTGATCTCACTTTTTAGCGATGCATATACTGATGTTCCTGTAGATACCTGGTCAGCAGACTGGGATCAGGCTGATGTTAGTGACCTTCAAGTTGATGGTGATGATGTGAAGCTTTATACAAATCTTGTGTATGCTGGAATTGAGTTTACTTCACAAACCATTGATAGTTCAGAAATGGCATACTTCCATATGGATATCTGGACGCCTGATCCAACGGCAGCATCAGCAGTATTTAAGATCAAGCTGGTAGATTTCGGTGCTAATGGTGAATGGAGTGGTGGTGATGATGTGGAGCATGAGCTTACTTTTGATGCTGATACTACTCCCGCATTACAAACAGGATCCTGGGTATCATTTGATATTCCTATGACTGATTTTACTAATCTGGTTACTACAGCACATCTTGCTCAATTGGTCATTTCGGGTGATCTCAGTACAGTTTATGTAGATAACATATTTTTCTATAAAAATTAATCATAGAAGGGATTAAAAATGTGTAAAAATAATAACGAAACAAAAACAGAAGATAAGATATCTCTGAAACAGGAATTAGTTTATAATGGGGTAGCACTGCTTTTCGGCAAGATGCATTTTGATGTAATTTGTTTAGAAGAACAATAAAGAAGGAAAATTATGAAAAATGAAAAAGTTAAATCAACCAATAGCAGACATTTAGTTCCATTCGGGCAGAAAGTTGCTTTTGGATTAGGAATGTTTGCCAATCAAATGTTTCCTGCAGTTTTGGGGATATTTATGGTTGTTTTAGTTCAGGATCTGAAATTTCCTGGTTGGATGTGGGGAATTTTATTTTTCCTGCCCAGAGTATTTGACGCCATCACAGATCCAATTATGGGTTATATTTCTGACAATACAAAATCGAAATGGGGCAGAAGAAGGCAGTATGTCTTCCTTGGTTCAATTATAATTGGTATAGCCTTTGTTTTGATGTGGCAATTGTATCGCGAGAATGGAGTTGACTATAACTTTGTCTATTTCCTGCTGTTTTCGTTACTCTTCTATTTGGGACTGACCATTTTCAGCGTGCCTTACGTTGCCATGGGCTATGAGATGAGCAATGATTTTCATGAGCGGACAAGTATTATGGCAGTAGCCCAGTGGATTGGGCAGTGGGCCTGGGTAATAGCTCCCTGGTTCTGGGTTATAATGTATAAGCAAAGCTTATTTCCCTCAGCGGATGTGGCTACAAGAACACTTGCGATATATGTGGGAGTGGTCTGCATGTTGTTCGCTATGGTTCCGGCAATATTCATCAAAAGCAGATCGACAGTTAATGAAAACTACGCTCCCCTTAATGCAAAAGCAATCGGGAGCAGTTTAAAGGAAATATTCTCAAACTTCAAGGAAGCGTTTAGAATCCCTCAGTTCGTAAAATTATGTGTATCAACATTTTTTATATTTAATGCATTTAACACTATTGCGGCGTTTTCCTTTTTTATTATAGTTTATCATTTATTTGATGGAGATGCAGGAGCAGCAGGTATCTGGCCTACACTTTTTGGCAGTCTGGCTTCAATTGTGACTACTTTCTTAGTGATTCCCATTGTTGCTCGAATGTCCAAAGTATTGGGAAAAAGAAAAGCATTTATGATTTCACAAAGTATCTCGATCCTCGGATATATTTTATTATGGTTTCTCTTTGTTCCCGGTAAACCTTATATGTTTATTTTCGCACTGCCTTTCTTTTCCTTTGGAATTGGAAGTTTATTCACTTTGATGATGTCAATGACTTCTGATGTGATGGATCTGGATGAGTTAAATTCAGGAAAACGTCGTGAGGGTGTATTTGGTGCTATTTACTGGTGGATGGTCAAGTTTGGCTTCGCTATAGCAGGATTGTTAAGTGGTGTGATTATGTCAGTAGTGGGATTTGATGCTGGTGCAGCCGTGCAACCAGAGCACGCTATAACGGGATTGAGAATTTTTTATTCCGGAGTTCCAATACTGGGAACGAGTATTGCCTTATTAATGATGCACAATTATGATCTGACTGAAGAAAAGGCAAATGAAGTTCGGATTGAACTGGAAAGACGCCATGCTCAAAAAATTGAAGATGAAAAGCTTAAGTTAGAAAAATCTTAGGATATTATGATGCGAAAGGATATATTTAAAGCACTGGGTTTCATTATTCTTTTAATATTATTTTTCGGTTGTGGAGCCAATAAAAGTAATAAACTTGGCTCCACGTCCGAAATTCTGCTCACTTCAGCAGAAGGTGATAAGTTGAATGAAATGGAAAATGTTACATTCCAAGCTGGAATGGCTGAAGGAATAGTAATCAGTGTTTATCCCGATAGCATAAAACAGACAATTGACGGTATAGGAACCTCGTTTACAGAATCATCAGCTTTCGTTTTGGCTCATTTGGAAAAAGAACGCAGGCGAGAAGTGATGGAAAATATCTTTGGTGAGCAGGGAGCTGATTTTACTTTGACAAGAACGCATATTGGAGCTTGTGATTTTTGCGTGAAAGGCAAATATTCTTATGCGGCTAAAGCAGATGCAGAGCTAAGAAACTTCAATATATCTGAGGATACTAAAGGATTTAAGCAGGCAGAATATTCTGGTATCAAGGATGAATCCTATGATCTTTTACCTATGATCAAAGAGGCAGTAGCCATTAAGAAGGCTCAGCCGGATAGTGAACTTAGGATTGTTTCTTCCGCCTGGACGGCACCAAACTGGATGAAAGATATTGAGCAGTGGTATATCCCTGGAGCTCCTGAGAATAACTGGCAGGGTACGGGAGGATCTCTAAAAAAAGAATATATCTCCACTTATGCAGATTACTTAGTGAAATATCTGGATGCCTATAAAGCTGAAGGTGTGAAAATCTGGGGAATAACACCAGTAAATGAACCGCATGGCAACAACGGGCAATGGGAAAGCATGAATTTTACACCAGAATCCCAGAATGAGTTTATAAAAAACTTTCTGGGACCTAAATTGCAGACTGCTGGTTATGATCAGACAAAATTATTCATATTTGACCAGAACAGAGATGGACTTGAGGATTGGGCAAATGTGATCTTTGCGGATCAGCAAACTTCACAATATGTGGATGGTGCAGCAGTTCACTGGTATGAAAGCACAAACAAGGTCTATGAAGATGTATTTGATAAAATTCATGCTCAATATCCTGATCAAGCTATCATCCATACCGAGGGCTGCATTGATGACTTGGGAAAAGATGCTCCGGGAGGGGTTACTGATCCTGAGGGTTACAAAGAAAGCAACTGGTTTGATAATGATGAATTCTGGTGGAGTAAAAGTGCTACTGACTGGGCCTATTCAGTAACCTGGCAGGGTGTGAAGGTGGAAGATCATCCCATCTATGTCCCGGTTCATCGTTATGCCCGGAATATAATCGTAAGTATTGATCACTGGGCTAATGGCTGGATAGATTGGAATGTGGTTCTGGATAAGGATGGTGGTCCCAACCATGTAGGTAATTTCTGTGGAGCCCCGATAATGATAGATACTGCTGCACAGAATGTTTATTATACTCCAATATTCTATGTATTAGCCCAATTCAGCAGAACTATTCGCCCGGGAGACAGAGCTGTTCAAACTGAAAAGCAGCTTGTAGATCTTGGGAATGATGATCTGCATGCCTGTGCTACTTTGAATTCAGAAAATCTCTTGAGTATCCAGGTATTGAATACAACAGATAAAAAGATCCAGTATAAGTTGCAGATAGGAGAGCAATTTGCTGAAATAGAAATCCTGGCAAATGCTGTTCAAACTGTGAGAGTGCAATTATGAAAAAAAGTATAATACTAACGGTAATAATATTTATTCTCATTAGTCCGCTGCTTGCTAAAATTCAAGTATCCATTATCCGTGAAAAGCTGGAAAATGAAGATGTAATCGAAAAGTTAGTTCCTTTTGCTGAAAGAGATTTTAAACCTTATCTGGATGATAAATGGATAGGAGAAGCAGTTTCCTATGGTTGTTATAGAAAAGGGCAGTCTCCCGGAGGAGAAGGTCCATCAAAGGATGAGGTATATAAGGACTTAACTATAATATCGCAATACTGGAATCTTATCAGAGTATATAATGCTGATGATGATACTGAACGAATTTTGCAGGTGATCAAGGAAAATAATCTTCCTATAAAAGTGATACTCGGGATCTGGCTGGTGAATCAAGATAATGATCCTGCGGCAAAAGAAGCTAATATAATAAATGCACTTCGCTGCATTGAACTTGCTGATAAATATCCCCAAATTATTGCTGCCGTAAATGCCGGTAATGAAACGCAGGTATTCTGGTCTGGTCATAAAATGGACAGTAATGATCTGATCAGATATATAAGAACCTTAAGGCTCTACACCAAAATTCCAGTAACTACAGCAGATGACTATAATTTCTGGAATAAAGAGGAGAGCAAAGCTATCGCAGATGAAATTGATTTTATAATAACTCATATCTATCCTCTCTGGAACGGTAAAACCCTCGATGAATCTATCCCCTGGCTGGATAAGACTTATAATGAAATAAGTGCTTTCCATAATGGGAAGCAGGTGGTTTTGGGAGAGATCGGTTGGGCAACTATTTATAATCCAGATAAAAAGGGACCTGGGGAACAGGGAACTTTGATCAAGGGAGAAGTAAGTTTGCAGGCTCAGGAGAAATTTCTGATCCAACTTGATGATTGGATCATAAAGAATCATGTAACAACATTTTTATTCGAAGCTTTTGATGAATCCTGGAAAGGTGGCGGTGAAGCATCAGGAGCAAATGAAATCGAGAAGAACTGGGGAGTTTTTTATGAAGACCGCACTCCCAAAGTATCATTTAAAAATTATATAAAGCATAAAGCTAAAACCAATAAACAAATCCTTAAGGAGGAAAAATGAAAAACAGAACAACATTATTTTTAGTTGTTTTTTTCATCATTGCGATGAATTCTGTAATTTATGCCCAGAATGCACCAGTAGATTTTGAAGCTGGTGGTTATGGAGCAGATTGGACATGGACCGTATTTGAAAATGGGAGTAATCCCCCAGTGGAAATAATAGCTAATCCTGATGCCTCAGGTAGTAATACTTCTTCTACAGTGGGACAATTTACTGCCCTGCAGGCAGGACAACCCTGGGCTGGAAGTGAGACTCTCGATATAGGCGAGTTTACTTTCGATGAAACTAATTGCACTGTGAGCATTATGGTTCATAAAGATGTAGTAAGTGATGTGCGCATGAAGTTTGAAGGAGCAAGTGCTCCGGTAGAGATCAATTCTACCAATACTGTGACCGGAGAATGGGAAGAAATCGTATATTCTTTTTCTGGCGCTATAGGAAACAGCTATAATAAACTGGTATTTTTCCCCGATTTTGATATGGGTGGAAGAACGCAGGACAATATTATTTATCTCGATAATATTACTTTCACTGAAGAGATTGCCGGTGCTGAACCACAGGTTGCTGCACCAGTTCCAACTAACGATCCCGAAGATGTGATCTCAATTTTCAGTGATTCATATGATGACCTGCCAGCGACAGATTTCAATCCTTTCTGGGGACAATCAACTATAGTAACTACCCCAAATATTGACGGCAATATGATGCTGCAATACGCTAATTTCAATTATCAGGGTACACAGTTCGGGGCAGCTCAGGATTTGTCTTTGATGGAATTTGTCCATTTAGATCTGTGGACCGCTGATGCTACTGTGGTTATGTTTACTCCAATTAGTGCTCCTCCTGGTGAATTTTTAGTTCCTCTTGCACCTCTGGAACAAGAAACCTGGAACAGCATAGATATTCCTTTATCTGATTTCACCGGTGTTCCCATGGGAAATATCTTTCAATTGAAATTTGATGGTCAGCAGGGTGTGAACCCATCTAATATTTATCTGGATAATATTTATTTTTATAAATTACCTCAAGGACAAGAAACGGATGCTACATTGATTGACTTGCAGATTGATGGTGAAACTGTAGCCGGATTTGATCCGTTAACCCTTAATTATAATATTGAACTGCCTACAGGTACAGTTATAGTGCCCGTAGCTACTGCCGAAACTAATAATCCAGAAGCTACTTATGTGATCAATGAAGCTGCAATGTTGCCTGGAACTACTCAGGTGATTGTTACCTCCGCTGATGGAAGCAATGAGCTGACTTACAATGTCAATTTCTTCTTTCCAACTCCGGTTCCCGAAGTTGCTGCACCCGATCCAACTCAGTCGGCAAATGATGTAATTTCCATTTACAGCGATTCTTATGATGATCTGGCTGGAACTGATTTCAATCCGAACTGGGGACAGAGCACAGTAGTCACATTTGAAGAAATTGATGGTAATATGATGATGATGTATGATAATTTCAATTATCAGGGCACAGTTTTAGCAGGTGCTCAGGACTTATCTGGAATGGATTATCTGCATATCGATATGTGGACACCAGACGCAACTGTAGTAATGTTTACTCCAATCAGTGCTTCTAC
>JAVCCT010000217.1 GCA_030765325.1 Candidatus Stygibacter frigidus
CCTTTGAATTCAATTGGATTGATAGCACAGAATCTGGCAGATTCCTATACTTTTGATGAACTGGATGAAGTTGCCCTTGTGAAGGGAACTTCCAATATTTTTGAGCTGGTTAACTATATGTCAAAAACTATTGATGATTTCCGCAATTTCTTTAGACCAGATACTACAAAAACAATTTTTGACCCAGGAAAAGTGATAGAAACAACATTGAAGTTGATCAGCAAAAGTTTTGATTATCATGATATTAAGATTAACCTGGAGCTGGAAGAAGGATGTTATGTAGAGGGATTTCCCAATGAGCTTTCACAGGTGATCATAAATTTATTAAATAATGCCAGAGAAGAACTGGAAACAGATAGTGATATAACAGATAAGCAGGTTTGGGTAAGTCTGCATAGGCAGGATAAAAAGGTTGTTATTAAGATTAAAGATAATGGAAAAGGTATACCGGAATCTGTTCTACCTAACATTTTTGAACCATATTTTACAACGAAACTTGAGAATAAAGGAACGGGATTAGGTTTATATATATCCAAAACAATTATCAATGAGAAAATGAAAGGCGATATCAGCGTAAACTGTGACGCAGGAACAGTTTTTACAATAGAATTGCAGGGAAAAACTAAGACATAAAACACCTTAAAATATTTGATATAACGAAACCTGATGTTCTCTTGCGGTTTTACATAACACTAATTGATAACCTAAACAGTAATGAGACATTTCTATTGAGAAAATAACCCAAAAATAAATTCCTATAGGGTGTATGCAAATTTAAAAACTTGACTGGAAATTGGTACCCGGAAAGAAGTAATCTCTTGAAAAAGTTGTTAAGAGGTATCAATGAATTTCCAGGATATAATATTAACTTTGCAGAAATTCTGGGCTGATAAAGGGTGCAATATCATTCAGCCTTATGATGAAAACGTGGGAGCGGGGACATTTCATCCCGAGACATTTTTTGGAGCATTGGGCAGCCAGCCGGCATCTATTGCTTATGCCCAGCCGTGCCGTCGTCCCAAAGACGGGCGTTATGGAGAGAATCCTAACAGATTACAGCATTATTATCAGTTTCAAGTAATTATAAAGCCATCACCAGACGATATCCAAACTTTATATCTGGAAAGCTTGCAGGCAATTGGCATAGATACTGCTCATCATGATATCCGCTTTGTGGAAGATGACTGGGAATCACCGACTCTGGGTGCCTGGGGACTGGGCTGGGAAGTTTGGCTGGATGGCATGGAGATCAGTCAGTTCACATATTTTCAGCAGGTGGGTGGACTGGAATGTTTCCCGATCAGTGTTGAGCTTACTTATGGTCTGGAAAGACTGGCAATCTATATTCAGGATGTGAATGATTTCAAAGACCTTAATTATAATGATACAACCAGTTATGGTGAGTTGTTTTTTCATCGGGAAGTAGAATTCAGTGAATATAATTTTAAGGCAGCTAATGTGGAGATACTATTCAGGCATTTTAATGAGCATGAACAGGTAGCCCATGAACTGCTGAAGAAGGAACTGGTATTTCCAGCATATGATCATTTACTGAAGTGTTCACATACCTTTAATCTGCTGGATGCACGGGGAGTGATCAGCGTAACAGAACGCGCTGCCTATATTGGCAGGATCAGAACCATGGCAAAAAGCTGTGCCACTTTATATGTGGCAAAATACTGTCAGACAGAAAAACTGGACAAATAACTAAACAATTTATGAAGATATTCTGGCGCGTATTTCCCATTCTCAAGAAGAATGCCCTGCCGATTCTGCTGGGTTTATTTCTGTTGATGGTGGTGGATATTGTTCAGCTATATATCCCAAAGGTGCTTCAGATAGCCATTGATAAATTATCTGACCCAGGTTTTGTGCGATCAAATCTGATTAAATATGCCTTGATCATAGCTGGTTTATCATTTTTGATGGCATTATTGAGAAGGCTGTGGCGTTTGACTTTGATAGGATCATCTTTGCGATTGAGTCGCGACCTGCGTCAAATGTATTATGATCATCTGCTGAAACTATCCCAGACTTTTTATAACAAGTCTCATACCGGTGATTTGATGGCTTATGCCATAAATGATCTTAATGCGGTGCGAATGCTGTTTGGTTTTGGATTTGTGATTTTAGTGGAGATCAGTTTTTTTTCTGTAGTGACCTTTATCTTTATGACGGATATCAATCTTAAATTGACTTTGATGGCGGTAACCCCTTTACCAATTCTTACCCTGGTGATAACTATTTTTGGACAGAAAATCCATCATCGATTCCGGCATGTGCAGCGCATATTTGCCAATATGAGCGGCAGGGTGCAGGAGAGTATTTCCGGAATACGGGTCATCAAGGCGTTTGTGCAGGAAGAAGCAGAGCGGGAGAAGATAGCTGAAGTTTCCTATGATTATGTAAAAAATAATATTGCTTTAGTGAAACTTTCGGCGATATTTCATCCATCTTTTGGATTCATCATTGGGATATCAATGGGTATAGTGATAATCTTTGGTGGTATAAACGTGATTCAGGGAGAGATCACGATTGGTGAATTTGTGGCATTTTCCACCTATCTGGGCATGTTTGCCTGGCCCGTGATGGCAATCGGGATGGCGATCAATCTTTATCAGCGTGGAAAAGCGTCCATGCTGAGACTTAATTCCATATTTGATATTCAACCGGAGATAATTGATGATGATAAGACGGATAGCAATCTGAAGACAGTGGAAGGCAGCGTGGAGCTGAGGAATCTAAAATTCAAATATTCTGAAGATTCGCCATATATATTTAATGATGTGAATCTGGAGCTTGCTCAGGGTGAGACGCTGGCAGTGGTGGGAAGAACCGGTTGCGGGAAAACTACCTTAATCGATTTGCTGACAAGGGTATATAATCCACAGGAGAACTCGGTATTTATTGGTGGGCATGAGATATATACCATACCTTTGGATCTATTACGCAAAACGATTATAACAGTACCTCAGGACATATTTCTATTTTCTGATACAGTAGCGAATAATATCCGATTAGGAAAACTTGATGCAGAAGATAGTGAGGTGGAGCGAGTAGCCCGGCTTGCGCAGGTGCATGAAGAGATACTTGGATTTGATAAAGGCTATGAGACGGAAGTGGGCGAGAGGGGAGTAACTCTTTCCGGAGGACAAAAGCAGCGGATAGCAATAGCGCGAGCCATTCTTTCTGATGCAGAGATATTGATATTTGATGATTCACTTTCAGCAGTGGATACTCAGACGGAGAAGCAACTGCTGGAGAATCTGATCGAAGTAAGAGAGGGGAAAACCACGATTATTATCGCTCATCGCATCTCTTCATTGCAGCATGCTGATAAGATCATTGTGCTGGATGAAGGTAAAATCGTAGAAAGCGGGAAACATAGTGAATTGCTGCAGGAAGGCAAATTGTATTATCATTTGTGGGAAAAGCAGCAATTAAAAGAAAAGCTGGAGTCCAGAGACTAATGCCACGCCATAATTTTGATGTTAATGCAGATGATCTGCAAGGCAAAATATATGATAAGGACCTTTTCAAGCGATTAGTAAGATATCTGAAGCCGTATATGAAATATGTGGTTATCTCATTTATCTTGTTAATCATTTTGGCATCCTGCACCTGGATAATTCCTGTTATCACCAAAACTATTGTGGATCGTTATATAGTAAGTAACCGTAATTTGATAGAATGCGCCTCCAGCCAGCAGGCAGATGAGATCATTGCAGATAATCCCAGAGTGAAATTTGCGCAATATGACCAGTATTTGATCTATCAGGGAAATAAAGAGAAGTTTTTTACGAAAGATCAAATAGAGAAATTTAAGCAGAGCTCAAACTGGTGGAAAGATGTAGTGCTGATCAATAACAGTGCTTTAGGGGTTCTACCAGACAGTGTGCAAACCATAAAAGTCAGTATTGCTAAATCTGCCATATTCAGAAGCTCATTTATCAAGCTGCAGCATAACTCTGATATTACAAATGAAGACCTTTCGCTGTTACGTGAAGATGATATCAAAAATATCAAGCATTTTGGGATCATATATCTGATTGTGATCTCCGTGCAGTTATTTGCTTCTTTCTTTCAGGTATTTTTCATCAATATTGCTGCCCAGCACGCTATGTTTGATCTAAGGATCGACCTCTTTGGTCATCTGGAAAAGATGCCCACTTCATTTTTTGATAAAAATCCGGTGGGTAGACTGGTTACACGGGTAACCAATGATGTGCGGACACTGGATGAGATGCTGGCTAATGGCTTGATCCAGATAATTCAGGATTTTGTGGTGGTGATCGGGATCACTGTAACCATGTTCATTCTTTCCTGGCAATTGACTTTGGTGTGCATGATCATTGTGCCGATTGTGGTATTCCTGCTGAAAATTTTCCGTGATAAGGTGAGGGTGGTGTATCGGGAAGTGCGCAAGCGTACAGCAATCATTAATGCCACATTATCTGAAGATATTTCAGGCATGAAGATCATTAAGCTCTTTAATCTGCAATCACGCAAGCAAAGCCAGTTCAAAGATAAAAATGATAAATTCCTGGATGCTTCACTTAATGAGCTGAATCTATATGCTGCTTTTAGACCTTTGATCTGGTCATTCAGTAGATTATCTGTGGCTATCATCCTCTGGTATGGCGGTGGACTGATTCTCAAGGGGATCATTACCCTGGGAATATTTATGGCATTTCTGCGTTATATGGAGAGATTCTTTAATCCTATAAATAGTATTGCTGAGCGTTTTAATATTTTGCAGGCAGCCATGAGTGGAGCTGAGCGGATATTTGATCTGATGGATCAGCCCATTGAAGAGAATAGAGAAATTTCTGCAGATAAACATGAACTGGAAGGCAAGATAGATTTCCAGAATGTCTGGATGGCATATAATGAAGAAGACTGGATCCTCAAAGACGTATCCTTTAAGATCAAACCAGGGGAGAAGGTTGCTTTAGTGGGACATACCGGTTCAGGCAAAACTACTATTGTGAGCCTGCTTTCAAGATTATACCCTATTCAGAAAGGTGAGATACTGATTGATGGAAGACCACTGAGCAGCATACCCATGCCTGATATCCGCTCTCAAATCGGGATAGTGCAGCAGGATGTTTTCCTTTTTTCGGGAACTATCAGGGATAATATCAGTTTGAATAATAAAGAAATTACCAATGAGCGGTTGCAGCAGGTAGCTGAGATGGTGAATGTGGATAGATTTATCAATGCTCTGCCCATGAAATATGATGAACCTGTGATGGAAAGAGGAGCAACTTTTTCTGTGGGGCAGCGGCAATTACTCGCTTTTGCCAGAGTGCTGGCTTATGATCCGGCAATTTTTATTCTGGATGAAGCCACTTCCAATATTGATACTGAAACTGAAATATTGATCCAGGATGCTTTGGAGAAGGTGATGGCTAATCGAACTTCCCTGATCATCGCTCACCGGCTCTCCACCATCAAGCATGCGGACAGGATCATCGTACTGCATAAGGGCAAGATAGTGGAGATTGGCAGTCATGATGAACTCATCGCAAGTAAAGGATTTTACTATGATCTATATCGGCTGCAATATGAACGCTGATCAACAGACTGGATTATTACCAGGAATATAATTTTGATTAAAAATAATCTGCTTAGTTAAATTATTATTTTTTCTTACCCTTAATGACACTTATAAGTAATCCAGCAAGAGCACCAATAGCTCCTGAAACCAATATCTTTTCCCGTGCTTTATCTAATCCTGCGACATTATCAAGTGTGCGCTCTACAATGTTATCATCACTACCGAAAATTTTATTTACAGAAACCAGTTTACCATTCACATTGCCAAAAATGAGATAACCAATAATCAATCCAATGATTCCTAAAAAAATAACTGCTCGTACATGTTTCATAAATACTCCTTTTTTTAACATGTATAAAAATTTTGGTTAAACTAAATAGCTATAGTAAGCTATTAATTAACCCGAATATGTTATACTATTAATAAGATAATGAAATATTTATCTTAGTCAACTAAATTAATTAATATTGATATGAATATATAACCGGTAGCGTTACACTATAAATCTAATCAGTGATATTGCTTTATAGCATTCTTTGATGACTAATACTGTGTTGAATATTATATGAATAAAAATTATAAACCAGCAATAATATCAATTATTTTGATTGAACATTTACGTTTAAAAAGTGTCCACATGTGGATAGTTGTTAATAATTAACCGGAATCGGTCATTTCCCTGCCTGAAAATGGTCATTAGCGGGTAATTACTACAGGCTTCAGGAATTTAATTAGTATCTGCTCATAAAAAAGCCCCAGTATCAATAACATTATTGACAGATAAATCTATATATAATAGATAATTACTCAAATCTTGCACATCGATTTAGATCATATTTATCAAAATAGAAGATTGTGGTATATTTATTGCTTTATATTATATTGAAAAAGTAGATTTTTATAAAAATTTATAAAATGCAATGGGAGGAACTATGAAATTTGCATTAATATTAGTTATGATTTCCCTGCTGATTGTGGCAGGATGCTCTTTTAGTAACGATGAGGTGACTGTCGATACAGTTACAGATCTTGAAATACCGGATAATTTTGATTTTTCACTGGAAAATAATGTTCGCGTGAATATCGTGCTTCAATCCAGTGTGGGAGAACCTGTTTCCGGGATCGTTTATGAATTATCTTATGTAGATTATGAGGGAGATTATCAATACATCAGATCAAATATGACCAATACTGCTGGAGTGATAAATACTGTCCTTGATCTGCCATCTTATGTGAGAAAGGTATTTATATCAGGTTTTATGAATAGCATGGAACTGGAAATTGTCAATAATGAAGTGGAATATTCATTCATTCCGGGAGGACGCGAAATACTGGGAGATTTCACTCTTCCTGAGCCTTCCCGTAATTTCTCATTTCTGAATGGTATCACTTATAACGGTCAGGGAGTTCCTAATCCTTATGATATGTATCCTGTAACTGCGGAAATGCTTACAAGAGTAGATACATCTTTACCTGAGGGCGTTAGTTTACCAAATTCTCATCCTCAATATCTGGAAGATGGTATAACCACTAATTGTATTATCGAAGACAGCTCTGATGTTTGGGTGACCTTTATCACAGAAGGCGCTGGTTATAAAAATGCTTTAGGATTTTATACTTATGACCAGGAAGAAGGACCACCAGATGATCCCGCATCACTGGAACATATTTTGCTTTTTCCGAATGCTTCTCTGGATGGCAGTGGGGGAGGATTAGCTTCCGGGATGCAGCTTTATTTAGGCAGATTTGGTGCCGGGACTGTAATGGGCTGGTTTTTAGTTCAGGACGGCTGGGATCATGGCACTAATGTCTCTGAAACAGCACAGCGTTTTTATAGCGATAGACAATATAATCCTGAACCAGAAGAATATAATCAGCACCAGGTGCTGTTATATGATGCCGAATCGGAATTATTCCTGCTTGCCTTCGATGATCAATTGAGACCAAATGGTGGAGATAATGATTTCAATGATGCGGTATTTCTTGTAACTGCTAATCCCATTGAGAATATTGATACTGGAGGAATACCTCCTATAGATATACCTGTGGATTCTGATGAAGATGGTGTAAATGACCCATTTGATGATTATCCTGATGATCCTGAACGGGCATTTGATGTATATTATCCATCTTCCACCCAAACAGCTACTCTGGTTTTTGAAGATAAGTGGCCCCTATATGGTGATTATGACATGAATGATATGGTGCTGGATTACCGCTATAAAATGGTAACAAATGCAAATGATGAAGTGAAAGATGTAAATATGGAATTCAGCTTGAGAGCTGCTGGTGCTTTTTATAATAATGGATTTAGTATACAGCTTCCCTTTGAATTCTCAAACCTTGATTCGCTGGGAAGCAGTGATAATATTACTCCCGCTTATGTTCAGGATAATGAATATTCGATACTTGATTTCTTTAATTCCACTTCTTCTATAACTGGAATGCCGGCTGGCACTATCTATAATACTGAACCAGATCAGCCCTATTATGACTCTGTAGATTTCTCTGCCAAAATAATACTCACAGATGCTCAGGATCTGGAAGGATTGGATTTCTCATTCCCATTTAATCCTTTTATCAGAATACGAGGTGTTTATGGTCATGAAATCCATCTTATGAATTATCCACCTACCAGCAGACATAATACAGATTTTATGACTGACGATGATGACAGCAACTCCGCTGAAGGTGAATACTATGTCTCACCGGCAAATCTGCCCTGGGCTATGAATCTGGTTGAAAGCTGGTCGTATCCCATAGAAAGAAGCAGTATAACAGAGGCATATCTTGATTTTGCTGACTGGGCAGAAAGCGGAGGAGAATCATACCAGGACTGGTATATATATTCCGAAGATAGAGTTGATCCAGATAAAATTTATCAAACACCATAAAATGGAGATTAAAATGAAGAGATTAATTTATTTATTCATTATCGGGTTACTGTTACTTGCTTCCTGTACACCAAACGTTAATGATCTAAGTAAGACACCCACTAACATGCAGGAATTAGATGTCCCTGATGGATTTGATTTTTCCTCAGAGCAAAATGTGGGCTTGTATATCGATATCCAGAATTATAACACTGCCCCGGTTGAAGGTATCATTTTTGACATAGCCTATGTGAATAGTGCTAACGAGAATATGCATATCATGCAGGCAATAACGAATGGCGAGGGAATTATCCAACGGCAGCTTATTGTGCCTTCTTATGTTACTAAACTTTTTGTAAGTGGTCTGATGAGCAGCCAGCAACTGGATATTATTAATGGAGAGGCAAGATATGAAATGGGTCCCGGTTTGGGATTCAGAAGTGATGATAATTATGAACCTCCCACTGCAATCAGATCATTTTCCTATCTTGACAGCGTGGCATATAACAGTCAGGGTGTTCCTTCTCCAATAGACCTAATCGCTATTGAGCCAGAGGTTTTAGCACGTATTTCCACATCACTTCCTGAGCATCAGAATGTAAGTACTACTCATCCTGAATATGTGGCTGACGGGGTAGAATCAAATTTTATTTTCACAGAAGATGTGGAAGTATGGATCACGTTTGTGGCTGAGGGAGCCAGTTATCGTAATGCTTTTGGATTTTATACTTACCCTGTAGGAAGTCCTCCAGCTGATCCATCAACATTAGATCATACCATATTATTCCCCAATTGTTCATATCCAGGCTCTGGCGGAGCTCTGGAATCAGGTTCTAAAATTTATCTGGGTACATTTACTGCCGGAAC
>JAVCCT010000252.1 GCA_030765325.1 Candidatus Stygibacter frigidus
ATATGTTGAAAAGAGTCAACCATTCGGGAGGTCTCCGACCATCCAGAAGGTTTCAGATGGGAGGTCTTTAACAAAGCTAAGTTACCTCCTGGATGGTCGATAGACCTCCCGGATGGTGACGACATATGCACAACAAAATTATCAAAGACAAGTTATAAATTAATTCCGGGGGGATGCTAAATTTAATTTCCTTATAATATTTGACAAATTAGTTAGAATTAAAGTAATTAACCCTGAATATAATAGAGGAGAATGTATCATGTCACTTAAGATGGAACATAAATTTACCCTGTTTTGCAGGAAACATACTGATGACAGCTATACAATGAGAGTAGTTGAGATTCAAGACCTATCCGCGCATGGAGTTATGCAGGAACGGTGCGTTGATGATCTGAAGGCTGCACTTAGAGAGCTATCAAAAAAACTGACCCCTTCTGATTTTGAAGACATCAAACAAATTCCCCAGGGTGAATACAAAAAAATATCCTTTGTAATTCATCCTACGGGTAATTCACGCAGACGTCGGCGTACTAAGATCAGGGGGGAAATTTCAACAATTGTCTATCCATATAAGCAACAATATTTGATAATTGTCCCAGCAGTGAAACCACAATTGCGGTTTATGGCAGATACAGAAGAAAATATTGAATCAATTCTTAAGCAGGAACTGGATACATATTTCTATGATGAGCCAGTAGAAGAAATATTGAATGCAACAGTACAGGTAAAAGAATGGGTGGAAAATATTAATGTGAAATTGCTTGTGAGAAGCCCCAAAGAAATAGTTGAAAAACAGAATGCGGCAAGATATAAGATCATCACAGAAGTTGCAGATAATATCACATCAGCAGCAAAGGGGCGTAAAATAGATCGTGCTTTCGAAGTAAAAGATCAGGTTAATGAATTGATCAATGTTTTATCTGCCCAAGAAAGACGTAGTATATTACTGATAGGTGAAACAATGTCAGGTAAAAGCGCAGTCATCAATGAAGCAGCCTACTTAATAGCACAGAAGCGCTGTCCCGAAAATCTGCGAAAACACGAAATCTGGAAAACATCACCGGAAAAGCTGGATTCTCATCGGCTGTTTTTAGAAATGCTGTTGCAAGCCATTATCGATTATTCCAGAGAAGAAAATTCCATTATCTGGTTTGAAGACCTGGCAGAGGTTATGGATTCCAGAACCAGTTTTATCAAAGGAGATAAAATGGCACGTATTCTTCTGGAGCCACTCAGAAAAGGTGAAATAGTGATAATTGGAGAAATTACTCCCCAGCGATTTGAGAAGCTGATTTCTTCTAATTCTGCTTTTATTTCACTATTTCATCAGATACGAATGCCTGATTATGATAAAGAAAAAACTCGGATGATAACCTATCAAGTGCGCAAAAGATTGGAGTTAGTAGATCAGGTTAACATCAATCCTGATACGATCAATGTGATCATTGAACTTGCTGACCGGTTTTTGCCCTATTGGAATTATCCAGGTAAGGCTGTAAACCTGCTCAAGCAGGTAGTTAAGACCACGATTAATATGGACTATTACAACGATCAGGTAACCAGGGAGCATGTATATCAGGTATTTTCTGATCAGAGCGGTTTACCCAAAAACCTGATCTCAGAGAATCCACCCCTAAATATAAAAAATATAAAGGACTTTTTCTCCAGCCGGGTTATGGGACAGGAAGCGGCTGTTGAAAAAATGATTGATCTGGTTAGTTCTATAAAAGCTGGATTGAATGATCCAGAAAAGCCTATGGGCAATTTCATCTTTCTGGGACCTACAGGAGTTGGTAAAACCTTCCTGGCACGCACATTGGCAGAATATCTGTTTGGCAGTCAAGGACGGATGATCCGGCTGGATATGAGTGAATATTCGGGTGGCGATGCCGTATATAAACTGCTGGGAATGGCTGGCAGTGAAAAGGGCAGTGGAAATCTTACCAGACAGATTATAGAGCAACCATTTTCTCTGCTGCTTTTGGATGAGATAGAAAAAGCAGACCAATCCGTGTTTGACCTGTTGCTGCAGATCATGGGTGAAGGAAGGATCACGGCTGCTGACGGCAGTACGATAGATTTCCGCAGTGCAATCATTATACTCACCTCTAATCTTGGTGCTAGTAACAAAGAACTGCAAACTGTTGGTTTTGGAAATTCGTTGTTGAGTACAGATTTTCACTATCAGCAGGAAATGGAAAAATTCTTCCGTCCCGAATTTATCAACCGCATAGATTATATTGTACCTTTTACGCATCTCTCGGAAGCCAGTATCCGCATAATAACAGAAAATGAGATACAGAAAGCTATTACACGGTATGGGATAATCAAACGAAATATCACGCTGGAAGTGGAAGAAGAAATCACGGAATTGATTATCCGAGAAGGTTTCAGTCCTATATATGGGGCAAGACCAGTGAAAAGAGCTATCGAAAAGCTACTGGTGAACCCTCTGGCAAGATACATCGCTTCGCATAAGGAATCTCAGGTGCAGATTTTGCGGTTATCCCTGGAAAATGGTGAAATTGTAATCAATAATTCTTCTGTGAAAACACCTCGAGTAAAAATCACTGAAGCTGATCCTTTTAAACGCAAGTACACTGGGGTTGAGCTCCCTGAACTGCAATTGAAAGCAGGCAAACTGCGCTTGAGAAGTGATCAGATCATCGAAAGTCACCCCTTTGAAGAAATGCAGAATAGACTGCAAAAACTGATCAAAGAAAGCGCAAAAAAGGAATATCTGGAAAAATCTGATAAAGAGAAAAAAGAGCACAACAACGAGATCTATAAACTTGATAATCTAATAAACAAAATCAAGCAAACCAATTCTGATGCACATTATCTGGAAGATCTTACCGATGTGGTGTTAGATCAAAAAGACCTCAATTATGTAACTCACATTGCGCGTAAATATAATTTTTTGGAAAATCAGCTCAGCTTTTTGGAAATTGAATTCGCTAACTGGAATAAATCAACTGGTCAAACATTTTTTAGCATTAAAAAGCTTAACCAGCATCGAGTATTTAAGGGAGAAGAAGACTGGCTGAAGGTAGTAACAAAAATGTACCTTTACTGGCTGGAAGAAAAGAAGTATGATTTTGCTATATGGGAATTGGTTTTGCCCTCTAAGGAAGAGGAGAAAAAGAAAATAATGCCAAAATTCAAGCAAATAACTTATGTTGGTTTAGATGATATTCTGGATTATATTGATAAACTCAATTCT
This sequence comes from Candidatus Stygibacter frigidus, assembly GCA_030765325.1. Taxonomy (GTDB): domain Bacteria; phylum Cloacimonadota; class Cloacimonadia; order Cloacimonadales; family TCS61; genus Stygibacter; species Stygibacter frigidus. The sequence goes on from JAVCCT010000252.1 coordinate 3,224, forward strand.
CCGCCCATGCTGGTATTTGAGATCAAGGACAGCTTTGTTAGAGGTTTTTTGTATGGCGAAAGCGGTGTTCACAAGCTTGCTGCGGAATTGCCTGAGGAAACTAAAGCAAACCATTCGCAGAGGCTGGTTGAGG
>JAVCCT010000366.1 GCA_030765325.1 Candidatus Stygibacter frigidus
ACAAGGATACCCTTCCGTCCCAAACACCGGCAGAGCCGGTGTTTGGGACGGAAGGGTGAATATAAATTATAAAACCCCAGGTAGTCGCTTCACTCCAACCTGGGGCTACAAATAAATATCACCTACAGTGAAAATCCTCAAAATATATTGAACAGTCTCTTCAGGGGGAATACGCGATTGCAAGTTTTTTTAATTGACAAAAATATTCCTGAAGCTTTTATATTCAAGTTGAATAGAGATAATTGTAAAAAGTTATTGTATATAATTTTAATGAATAAGGGAGGCTGATCATGGGATACCTGTTTTACGGCACAAAATATATAATAGATCATCAAATCTTAAAGAAACGCACTCCGCTTATTTGTGGATTAGTGATAACAAATAATTGTAATCTGCGCTGCAGGCATTGCAGAATAGCCAGTCGTGGTGAAAAAAATATTAGTTTTACAGAAGTGGTGACAGCAATTGATTCTTTTTATGATGAAGGTGGACGGACACTCTATATTGAAGGTGGTGAACCATTTATCTGGCATGATAAAGATCATGGACTGGAAGATATTATCGAATATTCTCAAAAGAAAGGCTTTTATTCCACAATTATCTATACTAATGGCACCTTTCCTTTAGAGACTTCGGCAAATACTGTTTTTGTCAGTATTGATGGTTTGCAAAAAACCCATGATTTTATTCGTGGAAAAACATTTGACCTGATCATGAAAAACGTGCTGAAATCGAAGCATCCTTCCCTTTATATCAATTATACTATAAATAATTATAATAAAGCTGATATTGAGAATTTCTGCGAATACATAAATGGTATTGATCAAATTCAGGGCGTATTTTTTTATTTTCACACACCGTATTACGGATTTGATGAACTCTATATTGATCAGGCGGAAAGGAATCAAATATTGATGAACTTATTGAAATATAAAAAGAAATATAAAATTTTAAATTCACGAGCCGGGTTGAAATCAGCCCTTAGAAATGATTGGAAAAGACCAATAGATATATGCCGGGTCTATGAGGATAGTAAAATATATCACTGCTGCAGGTTTCCCGGAGATCCTGAATTATGTAAGAATTGCGGATATTTAAGTTATGCGGAAATAGATCAGGCATTTAAATTGAAACCATCAGCAATCATGAATGCCCTAAAATATTTCTGATCACTAATTGTTATGAAAGCAAGCCTTATAATACTCATTCTGGCATTAATATTGCCTCTGCTGCTATGGGCAGATGAGGATACGGAATTTAATTATACTTTTATCCAGGCAGATACATGTTGTTCATTTCGGGGTAGTTTTAGAGTAAATTGTCAAGCCGGTAATTTGATTGATCTGATATATGATGATGATAAAATTTCAGAGTATTCTCTGGGAGTGAAATCTCTGGAATTAGTTAGTCAAGGTGAAGACTGGTATGAAGTTGCCTTCACATATCAGGATCTGCTGGTTCTGGAAAACCGCTCTGTCTGGCGGAGAACACTGAATCGGGATGAGAATACTATTGATTTTGAACTTGTTTCAAATTGGAATAATACAGATATTATCCCGGAAGTGCTATCTTCCACGGGATATTATCAGCTTAAGTCTGAAAATGATGAATGCCTGGTAGAGATATTTCAGGAGTGTAAATTACATCGAGGTCTTTTAAATGAGGTCTATTTTAAAAGGGTTGAAAAGGAAGGAACCCAGTTTTTAAGGGTATTTAAAGAATTTATTGAAAGAAATTGTGATTAATCCAAAGGTGAGTTAATATGGTTGAAAAATTTATCAGGAACACATTTAGTCGCATATTTACGGGTGAAAAAGAAATTGCATTGAGTAATGTGACACCCACTCTGGAGGATCTAAACATAAAATTCCTGGAAATCGAGGAATTAGGAATTTATCTTCATATACCTTTCTGCGAACAGATCTGCCCCTACTGCCCTTATAATAAAGAAATATTTGACCCTGATATTGCCAGAAAATACGCTAATGCCGTAAAAAAAGAAATTGATCTTTATTCTGAAGTGATTGGAACTAAACCAGTAACTTCCTTTTATATCGGGGGTGGAACTCCCACAACAATGCTTCTGCACGGCTTGGAAGACATGATTGAATATATCTATAAAACATTCAATATGCAGTGCGAAATCCATATTGAGAGCCACCCCAACCACTTGAGTCAGGCTAATCTTGATATCATTAAATCACTGGGGGTACAAAACCTGAGCGTTGGAGTGGAAGCTTTGCAAGACAAGTATTTGAAATTCCTGAATAGACCATATACGGTAGCAGAAATGCGAGCAGCAGTTAACCGTGCTGTTAAGATGGATTTCAAATGTGTTAACCTTGATTATATTTTTGAATTACCGGGTCAGACTTATAAAGAGGTTGAGCAGGCTGGTCATGAATTAGTGGGAATGGGAATAAACCAGGTAGCAGCATATCCCCTATTCAGGTTTCCTTACACAAAAATGGGTAGTTCCGGTAAAGTGAGTAATTTTAAATTAGCGACAATATTTAAGAGACGAAAGATGATAGGTATTCTGGAGAAAATATTTTATGATTCAGGTTTCGAGAGAAGCTCTGTGTGGGCATTTACAAAAAAGGGAGAATCTAAATACTGCTCCGTTACCGTTCCTCTTTACCTGGGTCTGGGTGCCAGTGGAGGTACGTATTTGAATGATATCTTCTATCTTAATACTTTTAATGTCGCTGAATATATTAAAGCTCAGGAGAGCGGAAAAAATGCCATTGCTTTATCTATAAATATGCCAAAGAAAATGCAGATGGCTGCCTGGCTTTACTGGCGCATTTATGAGACTAAATTTAATAAAGAGGATTTCAGCCTGAGATTTGGACAAGATATTGATTCCTTATTGGGAAAATATCTCAAGTTCTGTGCCCGAATGGGTTTCCTGAAAGATGATGGCAAGCAGATAATTCTCACAGATCGAGGTACCTACTGGCTACATGCCTTTGAGGATATCTTTTCCATAGATTATATCAGCACATTGTGGGGGACATCAAAGCAGAATCCCTGGCCCAGAAAAGTATTGCTATAATTCCTTATTATTTTATGATTTGTCAAAAGGTAATTTTTTATTAATATCAGGAGTTAAAAATGAGTTTAAAAGGTGAATTATCTCAGTTGCGAAGCAGGTATCCCGTATTAACAACAATAGCTTTAATAGTTATCTGTTTATGTATTTTAGGCATTTTCTATGAATTTAGTAGAACAGTGGGAAGTGATATTTATCTTCTATTTCATTAATAAGTTTCTTATCTTCTCAAAGGGGTAGAACAATGAGATTAAAACCTACTGCTGAGCTACCTATCCAAATTTATACAAAAAAAAAGTAATGTTTTCAGGGAGTGAGGAAGCGTAGTTCCAGGAAAAACTCAACCTCCCGCAAAATGTGTTTCCCCGTAGGGGATATTTTTTATTGTAATACCTCATGCCATTACAGCATGTTTTGGGGGTCGATGTCTATAGTGAGTTTTATGGAGCTGGGTAGTTTCAGGTTGGATTCGAGGAGTGTTACTGCTTTATTGATGACCTGGTTGTTTTTGGCTTTAATGAAGATGTGATAGCGGAATTTATTTTTAATTCTGGTAAGAGGTGCCGGAGCGGGACCTATCAGGTAGATATCACCTTTGGGGAAGGCGTCTTCGATTTTTTGGAATAGGGGTTTAAATTTATTCAAAGTGTTGATCATAAAGGGTTCTTTTTCACCAGAGAAGATGATCCTTGCCAAGCGATAGAAGGGTGCATAATGCAATAATTCGCGGTCAGAGAGTTCCATATTCGCAAAGGCAGGGAAATCCTGGCTCATGGCACAGGTGATAGCATAATGGGTGGGATTGTAGGTTTGAATTATCACATCACCCGCTATAACACCGCGTCCTGATCTGCCGGCAACCTGGGTGAGTAATTGAAAAGTAGCTTCCCCAGCGCGAAAATCTGGGAATGAGAGTCCCACATCAGCCGAGATTACTCCCACCAGCGTGACATTAGGGAAATCAAGACCTTTGGAGATCATCTGGGTGCCCAGCAGAATATCTATGGAATGGCTTTTCATGCGGTCAAACATATTCTGGTAGCTGCTGGAGGAGGTGGTGGTATCAGAATCCATGCGGAGGATATGTGCCTGGGGGAAGAGGATTTTGAGCTGTTCTTCTATCTGCTGCGTGCCGGGAGCTCCGTAGTTAAAGAGGAAACTTCCGCAATCGGGGCATTTACGGGGCACCTGCTTTATTAATCCGCAATAATGACAGATCATGGTATCATTGAAAGAGTGATAATTCATGCTGATATCACAATTTGGGCATTTGAT
>JAVCCT010000288.1 GCA_030765325.1 Candidatus Stygibacter frigidus
CATGCAAGAGTTGAAAGCATTTAAACTCAGTACTCCCTTTTTGAAAAATATCTCAGATAAATTGATAATTCAATTACCACGTTTCATCTCAGAAAATGATATTGCTTTTTATCAAAAAGAGATCAAGAGATTATATGATACCGGCATCAGCCAATTCATGCTCAGTCACGTGAGTCAAAAGCTGCTTTTTGACCAGTATTCCAAAATTCAGCTCTATACCAGTGAAAATGTGTATGTTCTCAATGATGCAGCGGCAGCATTTCTGCAAAATGAGCATATTTCAAATTGGGTATATCCTCTGGAAAATGATTTTCCGAATCTGATTTCCGGCAAAGATCATCGAGGTATCGTCCCTCTGTTATATTATCCTGAGCTGTTTTATTCGCGTATGCCGGTGGCACTCAATGATGATGACTTGTTCAGTGATCAGCGTCAGAATTTTCGTAAGCAGGTTAGAGACGGTATCACGATCGTCCTGCCAGAGCATCCAGTATCATTGCTGCAATTTCATAAAAGACTTATTGATAAGGGATTCAGACGCTTCCTGGTTGATTTCTCATGGTATAATCCTTCCTCAAATATATTTAATCGGGTTTATAAGAATTTTCAAAACTCTGCTCCGGAACAGCCAGCGACTAATTTCAATTTCAAAGCAGGACTTAAATGAAAAAAACTATTCTGATATTAAGTTTTGTTATAATTTTATCTCTCTTTGCTGAGCCGATCACGATCATGGCTCCAGATAATCCCAGTTCATTACCACTGCTGATAGCAGCAGACAATATTCCTGATCTGGAAGTGAAGCTGTTCACCAATCACGCTCAGGCTCATTCATTATTTCTATCTGGCAAAGTTCCTCTGCTGATGACAGGATATGCAGTAGGCGAAAGCTTTGCCCAAAGAGGAGCTCCCATCAAGATGATCGCTTCGTGGGTTTCTGGTTTAAATTATCTGGTTACGGCGGACTCCGTATATGACAGCTTTCTTGATCTCAAAGGACAAAAGTTGTATTTCCCCTTTCAGGGTAGTCCCATAGAGAAGATGTCACTCTGGCTTGCTGAGCAGGAGGGAGTTGATATTGATAATGATCTGGAAATCGGTTATCTGCCTTTTGAATCCATGCTGCAGTTAATGCGCCAGGGCAAGATTGCAAATGCCGTGATGACTGTATCCTCTGCTTTGCAGATCGTGGATGATAGTAAATTCTTTTTCTCATTTGATCTCAATGAAAAGTGGTTTCAGATAACCGGTTCAGATTTTTATCCTCAGGTGTGTTTATTTTCCAATCCAGATGCTGAGGTGGATGAAATTATCCCGCAGCTCATCAATGAATTGCAAAAGGCATGCCAGATGATAGAGTATGATCCTGAAAATGCTCAATTACTAACCGGAACAAGATTGAGTTATAGTCCCGGTATCATCAAGCGCTCCCTGGAGCTGCAAACTTTTAAATTAATATCCGGCAAAGAATTGCAAAATGCCATGGAGCAATATTTTGAAAAAAGCGGAATCGACAAGCCTCCTCCGGCTTTTTATCAGGCTGATTAAAAAGGATTTTACTGGTTTCCTTGTTTTTATTTCTATCTGGCTGCTGCTTTCATTAATTTTCCCTGATTATATTATTCCGGATCCCTGGCAGGTCGTCTCCCAGGCAGATAAATTGATAGATGCTGATTTTATGCATCATTTGCAATTAACTTTATTCCGATTATTAACAGGTTTTGTTATTGCCTTTCTGTTAGCCACTATCCTTGGTATCATTGCCTATATGATGTCAGTTCATGAATATGCCGAAAATATCCTCTCACTATTTCAGGTGATCCCTGGCACAATTCTGGCAATTATTTTCCTGATTATTTTCGGAGTGGGTGACAAAGTGCCCATTGCCATGATCATCGCCATGTCCATACCCATTATGGCAATTAATACTTCCACAGGGCTCAGAGGAGTTAACCGGGAACAGCAGGAAGTGGTATATGTATTTGGTGGCAGTATGCCTCAAGTGATACGTTATGTGTATATCCCGGCTTTAATACCCGTATTCCGCAGTAATTTCCTGATCGGCACGGGACTTGCCCTCAAAGTGATAGTTCTCGGTGAATACATAGGTTGCGAAGACGGCATCGGCTTTCTGCTCAATAATGCCCGAATACTATTTCAGATGGAAAAAGTGTTTTTCTATCTGCTGATCATCATGCTGATAGCCCTCATCTTCCATATCATCATCAATCTCATCTTCGTAGAACTCTTCCGCAAATACATCGATTAATTACATATCTGATAATAAATCACGTAAACGCAGTTAACTCAGTGATATTTTTTTTGTTAGAAAGAGCACGGATGTTTACCGGGGAATGGGCTGAATATGGTCGAGTGTTTTAGGAAAAGAAGAGCGAAAATGGAGATTATTTTGACATTAAAAAGCAGGTGATTTGTTTTGGAGATATGGATTATAAGAAATTAATTGCGAGTTTAAAAACAGGAATAGCACCAGAGCTGGAGCGTGAATTGCGCCTGGGCAGGGAGTTATCGATCAGCAGATTGCAGAAATTGAGAACAGAATATTCAGATTTACCGATCCATGAACTATTAGACCATTATGAATTGCAGCAGAGAGCAAGACGTAAATTTACCAGAGCAGAGCACATGGTATTTACTGCAAATGGGGTAGAGCAAAGCTCATCTGAGATCATGGGTAAGTATCACAATCACAGGGCAGGAAAGGCTTCTTCACTTGCTGATCTATGCTGCGGGGTAGGTGGGGATTTGCAATATCTGGCAGAGAATAGGCAGAAAGTTTATGGTGTAGATCTGGATAGTGATAGTTTAAAATGTGCTGAGTATAATTGCCGGGTATATGAAAATATAAGCTATCTTCAGGAAAAAGCAGAGAATTTTAGTGAAAAGGTAGAATTAATATTTTGTGATCCAGACAGGCGACCGCAGGGTAATCGTAAATATAATGTGGAAGATATGTCACCCGATCTGGGTCAGGTATTAGATTTGTTTTTTGAGAAGAAACTTTGCGGGGGCATTTTGATCAAGCTGTCACCAGTTATTAATTATAAAAAGATAGAAAATGATTACTTCAGTAATTGGAGTAAATATGCCACACAGTGGTATTCCTGGGAATTTATCTCCGAAGATGGCGTGCTAAAAGAGATTTTACTGTGCGTGGGTAGTCATGCAGAACGGCTCAAGCGGAAAGCAGTGATCTTACCTGCGGCAGTGGAACTTTCAGGCAGCGGAACCGAGCAGATTGAAACAAAGGGCTGGCAGAGCTATATATTTGAGCCTGATAAGTCAATAATCCGGGCAGGTCTGGTACAGAAACTGGGAGCAGACCTGGACTATCAGTTATTAGATGAACATCTGGCGTTGCTTACCGGAGAGCAGGCAGTTGCGGAGAAATATGGCAAATTATTTAAACTTATTGAAGTGATGCCATATAATATAAAAAAGATGCAGAAATATCTGAGGGAGCATGAAGTAGGGGAACTGGTTTTGAAAACGCGAGGCTTTCCTGACCCGGTGGAGAAGATACATAAGAAGTTTAAATTGAAAGGAAATAAAAAAATGATAATGCAGATAGTGAGGCTTGGAGAGGGACATCAGGTGGCAGTGTTGGAAAGGGATTAAGATTTAGCTTGCCCTTATTGGGGGTAATATTTTTCTTAGTTTGTATTTTAGTATAAAGGAAGTATTTATGAAAGGAACTGTAAAGTGGTTTGATGATTCTAAGGGATATGGTTTTGTTTTAGGTGAAGACAAAAATGAATATTTTGTTCACTGGAAATCAATAGTAACGCTTAGTGACA
>JAVCCT010000374.1 GCA_030765325.1 Candidatus Stygibacter frigidus
ACCTCCCATCTGAAACCTTCTGGATGGTCGGAGACCTCCCGAATGGTTGACTCTTTTTAACATATATTATCTCCATTAGTTCCAGTTATTTAGACCTGTTAGAATTGATAAAAAACAGGGGGATGTCAGACTTAAGGAAAATGAGGGAAGGAGGGAATAATTGAAAATGTAAAATTAAATGTGTTTAATATAATTCAGAGCATGGAGACGGGCGAAGAGGCGAAAGAGAGAAGTGGGGAGTGGGGAGTGAGACGGTAGAAGAGAAATGATTTTTTTTAGTTTTTCAGTCCAGCAGTCCAGCAGTCGTTCCGTCTATCTTGGTTGGGTTACTGTTGACTAAGTTAACCGGGTTCACTGCGTTCACTACAATAGTTTAAGAAAAATATGGGAATTACTCTTTTAAACCTTGATATTACCCTTACGGAATGAAAATTGCTTCAATAAATGTATTGAGAAAAATAAAAAGGGAGTATAAAATGAAAAAGATTGGAGTAGTTTTTTTAATAGTACTATTTTTTGCAGTGCTTGCAGCAGACAAAATTGAATATAACAAAAGTTTTGAATTGCCAGATATAGATAATAATGGTGAATATGTGCAGATAAGATATGATGACTGTATGTCATTTGGTGATGAGGGCTCACCGCTTCTGCCCTGGAAGGGGATTAGCCTGCTGTTACCTCAAAATGAGCAATTGGCAGGTGTAAACATTCTTGACATAGAATATTATTCTGATATATCAAAGGGAATGATCCAGCCTTCAGCAAAGCCATTTCCTATTTCTCAACCCGCACCGGCAAACTATAAACCACAGCCGGATGCTGCTATTTATGGGACAGATGCAGCATATCCTGAGAGTAATCTGAGCGATTATGGGACAGGATACTTATGTGGACACAGTATTGGCAGCTTTAATATTTGTCCGGTGGAATATAATCCGGTGCAGAATACGATAAGATACATTAAATCAATAACCTTGAGCATTGAAACCGCAGCAGTGGAAAGATCAGCTGAGCTGGCAGCCAGGCTGAGAGGTGGAGAGGAAGTGCAATCCAGGATAGAGAGGATAGTGGAGAATCCTGAAGTATTAAATGAATATCAATATACTACGCAGCGATTTTCAGATTATGACCTGCTTCTGATCACCGCAAGTGAATTTATAGATGAATTTCAGGAATATGTAGATTTTAAGAATTCTACCGGGTATTCCGTGGCAGTGGAAACGACAAGTGATATTTATGCCAACTATCCTGGTACAGATGATGCTGAAAAGGTGAGAAACTGCATCATCGATTATTACCTAACCTATGGAATAGACTATGTGATATTGGGCGGAGACGCTGGAAATACCAGTGAAGCTGCCATCGTGCCTCATCGTGGATTTGCCGTTGATGATGATCCATCACTGCCCTCAGATATGTATTTCAGTAATCTGGATGGAAACTGGAATAATGATGGAGATGCCAATTGGGGTGAATATGGTGAGATTGATGAATATGCTGAGCTTGCCATAGGCAGGATGTGCATAGATAGTGCTCAGGAAGTGGCAACTATGGTCAATAAGCATATTCTTTATCAAAACAGTCCTGTGGAAGAAGATATAGAAAAGGCTGTGATGGTTGGAGAAGAGCTGAATAATAGTCCCTGGACTTATGGTGGTGATTATAAAGATCAGATAGTTGATGGCGGATATTATAACGGCTATAGTACAACCGGGTTTACGGCTAATTTTAATATAAACACATTTTATGACCGCGATGGTGGCTGGAGCAAATATGACCTGTTTGACGAATTTTCTGATACAGGAGTAAATATCTTAAATCATTTGGGTCACAGCAATCCCACTTATAATATGAAAATGAGTAACGATGATCTTACGGCAGCTAATTTTACTAATAATGGTTTAACAAGAGGGTTTGTAATAGGCTATTCACAGGGATGTTATAATGGTTCTTTTGATAACTGGCATTTTAGCGGATATTACACAGAGGATTGTTTTGCTGAAAAGATAACGAGCGGAATACCAGGTGGTTATGTGGCCTGTATCGCCAATTCACGTTATGGCTGGTATATGCCGGGAGGCACTAATAGTTCATCTCAGTATTATGACAGGATGTTCTTTGACGGTATATTTGGACAAGGAATAACCCGGATCGGAGAAGTAAACCAATTTTCTCATGAAGATGATGTAAGCTATATGCTCTCGGATAGTAATATGCGCTGGGCCTGTTATGAGACAAATCTATTTGGTGATCCTTCCCTGGATATCTGGACTGCTGTACCAGAAGATATAGTAGCCACCGTGCCGGCATCAGTACCAATCGGCGTATCTCAGATAAGCATTCAAACCAATGTATATAATGCCCGGGTGGCAATTTTGCAAGATGGAGAACTGCTGGGAAGAGGACTGACCAACTTTAATGGAATATTGAACCTGAATCTGGAAATGCCCGTATCTGATCCTTCACCATTAGACATTTCTATCATTGCTCATAACTATAATCGCTATGAAGGGGTGATAATTGTAGTTTCTGATCAGCCTTATGTGATATATCAAGGATACACGCTGGATGATACGGCAGGAAATAATAATGGACTGCCTGATTATAATGAAGAAATTTTACTTGATTTTCAACTATATAATGTAGGTAATCAAAATGCTCTTAATAGTGTGCTTAATATCAGTACCGAAGATGAATATATCACGATGCTGGATGCCGATGAGACTATTGGTGTTATCAATGCGGAAAGTGTGATAGAATTAACTGATGCAGTAAGCTTCATGATCGCTGATGATATTCCTGATCAGCACCTTGTGAGCTTCACAGTAACTGTAACTGGTGATGGCAGAGAAGAGTGGGTATCATATTTTCAGATGACTATGAACGCTCCATCCCTGCTCTACGGTGGTATTAATATCGATGACAGTATTTCTGGTGATAATGATGGGATACTTGATCCTGGTGAAGTGGTTGAAGTCACCCTGCAGATTATAAATAACGGGCAAAGTGATTCTCCCTACACCAGTCTGGAATTATCTTGCAATAATTCGGATATCAGTATTCAAAATCAGAATGTTGATCTGGGTGTGATTGCAGTAAATGAAAGTACAGAAGGGATATTTGAAATTAATGTGGGAACAGATATAGAAATCGGAACTCCAGTAGAATTTACTCTGGTGTGTTTGGCGGATAATTATACCTTCGTGGAAGAATTCGTAGAACCTGTAGGACTGATATTCGAAGATTTTGAAAGTGGCGATTTTAGTGGATATGACTGGACATTTGGCGGCAATAGTGATTGGCAGATAGACGGATTAGCCTATGAAGGTGATTATAGTGCAATATCAGGAACGATCGGTGATAATCAAAGTAGTCAGATCATGCTCGATCTCAATGTTCTATTCTCAGGACAGATCAGCTTCAGTTACAAGGTATCTTCCGAAGCCGGATATGATTTTTTGAAGTTTTATATTGATGGCGAAGAACTGGGTGCCTGGTCAGGTGAATTGCCCTGGGATCAGGCAAGCTTTGATATATCACAGGGAGAGCATAGCATCCAGTGGAGATATGAAAAGGATGGCTATG
>JAVCCT010000040.1 GCA_030765325.1 Candidatus Stygibacter frigidus
AATATCAATAATATTCCATATTTGCCTGCTGATACTTTACATACCAGAATCAGTGTAATAGAAAATGTTTATTACAATGGACTTGCCATTCCTAATGGATTAGAATTAGTTGAATATACTCTTAATTATGACGGTGATGTCGAAGTAGTAACCGGGGCTGCCTTAGAGGTTTGCTCGTACAACAATGGTACCTGGGTAAAAATTAATGATGTTAATTTTAATGGTTCTACAGCTGATTTTAAATTGCCGGCAGGAGATAATATCTTAGCCGTATTTTTGAATGAAGAGGGTGTATTGAATCTTGAAATCGGAACTATTGCAATAGATCCGAGTTATGACAATTATGCAAATGCCACACCTGACTTTGTTGTACCTGTATTATATGAAGGTGTACGTAATGATTTAATGATTAATGTGATTCTCGATGATTTATTTATCATTGAGAATAATATTCCATTTAGTGGTGATATCATTTCTACCTGGACAGCGACAAGTATTGACCCATTAAACGATCTCTTGAATGTAAAAATTGTTGATGGTGGAAATTACTTATTGGATGCTGAAACCGAACATACTGTTCAGATCATTTTAACGGATATTTACGGAAACGAAACTTCTACAGAAGCTCTTACATTTAATATTGATGACACACCACCAGCTATTACCGAAATTCCCTATGACGATGGTTTAACATTTTCTGCAATTGTTATAGATGAATTGACTATGGTTGAAAACGTTGAAATGACTATGATTATAAATGTTACATCTTTTGTTTTTAATGAATTAACTAACGACGGAGATACCTATTCTTATACTTTTGGTTATACTGAATTAATGGGTTTATTAGGTGCTAATGTTGGTAATTTTGATGTTAAGTGGAATGTAACGGATGCTGTTGGAAATAATTGTGAATATCAATATACTTACGAATATGATCTTACTCTTTGCATTGCCTTTGATCCTTTTGAAGGTGGATATTGGTTCAATCCAACAATGTTAAATGAATTTACTTTCGAAGTTCTTACCCCAGCCGGTGTCAATATTGCCCATAACGGTGTAACGGTTAATTTCTCTACAGCACCAGGTAATGTTCCTCAGTATAGTACTCCTGCTGAATATAATGAATTAGACGGTAAATATCACGTTAATTATGCCGGAATTTATCCTCCTGATGCCTCTGCGTTGATTTTGGAAGCCGACATTACTACTACATCCAACGATAATATTACAAAACAACAAAGTTATGGTATTGATTATGTCGCACCGGTTGTTTGGGTTCTCAGTCCCATAGGCGATCCTATAGATAACGATAATGACGGATTATATAATGAAGATCCAATTGATGGAGTGAATAATGATGGGGATTGGATTGACTATAATGGTAATGGAATACCTGATTGGTATGTTGATCCACTAAATCCTCTAAACCCCCCGATTCAGGAACCAGGTATAATAGATGAAGACCCTGTTGATTTCTATCCTGCTGAACTAGATTTTGGAACTGATATTGTGATTTCCATTAGATATGAAGATATTCCAATGTTTCATGGCGGGTATTATTCAGCAGCAAGTGGAATAGATGAAGAGAATATCAATTTAATGATCAATGGTGTTGCTGTTAGTCCATTGAATATCACCAATGGTATTTTAACATATACTCCTGGTGAAATTATGGAACCGGGTCATTATGTTGTAACTGCAATTATTCCCGATAATGCAGGTAATGTCGGCACATTCAGTTCTTATCAATTTGCTTTTGACATTATTGCTCCTGCACCTACAATAACATTCTTTCCACTTCAATATGAAGGTCAAACAACCTGGGTTTTCAATCCGGGTGCCAATAGTGATAATGTCTTCAATTTTGATATAAACTGGAATGGAAATTCAGAAATAGCACAAAATGTAGTGACGGTTTGTTTCTATGAACAACCTGGTGAAGTACTGCTTCAAGGACCATCAGTAATTCAGGCTACTGGTATTGAAGGTAACACTGCCAGCTATGCTATAACATTCGGTTCTAATGTGATGGACGAGCTTGCTCCTGGAATTATCATCGAAGTTGAGGCTCAAAATATTTGGGGAGCTTGTACCAGTAATCGTCAAACATATCAAATCCAGCAAAGCTCTGAACTTGCATTTATGCCTACAGTTGGCACTGGCAAAATCCATTTCTCGGATAATCCTTTAACTGATGAATCACATGTTGATTTCAAAGTTACCAGGAATGCTGATGTCTATGTTACTATATATGATTTCTCTGGTAGAAAGGTCAAAGAATTATCACAGCGAAGTAATTGTTTAACAGGAATTGGGTATAGCATAAGCTGGGATGGAACTAACGGAGATGGTGACAAGGTAGCCAGAGGTGGTTATATTGCTCATTTTGAAGCTCGTGAATCTAATAATAATACGGTAAGAGCATCTGAGTGGATTAAGATTGCTGTCACAAAATAAGGAGAATAAAATGAATTTAATCAAGAAATTTACTCTAATAGGATTGTTTTTAACTCTATTGTTTTCTACTATTTATGCAGAAGATAATAATCATGCAGCACCTTACATGAGGATGGGATTGGGTGCAAAGGCTTTGGCAATGGGAAGTGCTTATACTGCTATTGCAGATAATATCAGTACTGCCTACTGGAATCCCGCAGGGCTTTCTGAAATTGAAAATATTGAAATTGGTTCAATGTATTCAACAAATATGGGATTAGAAAGACAATATAACTATGCCGGAATTGGCATGAAATTTGATTTTGGTGCAATTGCTCTTTCCTGGATACATGCCGGATGGGAAGATTTTGAAGGTTATCAAGACGGAGTTTCTACTGGAAATTTCAATGTTCAAGATCATAATATTGCTGTTAGCTTTGCAAAAGGATTTTCTAACTTTAGTTTAGGAGCTAACTTAAAAACATATATTCAAAGCATGGATGAGGAAGTTGAAAATGGTTTTGGCTTTGATTTCGGTGCTAAATTCAACCCTAATGAATTTATTGGCCTGGGTTTGATGCTAAGAGACATCTATGGAAAAGTAGGTGAAGATGAAATTCCTTTTCAATATTCCGTTGGAGTTTCTGTAAATCCAAAGGATAACTTTACCGTTTCTGCTGATCTCAAAAGCGAAAGTAGTGATGTGATAATTTCGGTTGGTACTGAATATGTCCTCGGTATGGATAAATTCAGTAATTTAGATGGTGATACAGCACTACGCATTGGTCTTAATGATAATCATTTGACTGCCGGTATCGGATTCATAGTTAATTCGATAGAAGTTAACTATGCCTATACCGAAGATGCATCCGATGATAACATCTTTGAAGATTCTCATAGGATTTCTTTGATAATGAGATTCTAAATATAAATGGGGGGGTGGGGAATTACCCCTCCCCCCATTTTTTTTGAGTGGAATTAATAAGTTCTGATAGTTTTGTCAAATGCTCAGATTCAATAATGGGGAACGGTTTTTTAATTTATAATCTTCTATTGCACTATACAGGAATTCTTGCATATAATACAGAAACACCTATTCTCTCTCATGCTTATTAATTATATTATCAATGACTAATTAACAAGATTTGCAACTTGATGTCGATATAATTCCAATATGTTTACATACATTGTCCACTATGTCCACAAAAAATCCCAGAAAATCTAGCCCTGACACTCCCTCCACCTTTGGCAGGAAACCAGGTGATCATTAACAAGCCCCGTAGCTTGCAAATGCGAATAGATTATAGTACTCCCCAAAAACTTAAACCCTCGCTTTTTAAGGTCTTTACTGATCTTGTATGATAAATCAGTGTGAGCAGGAATCATATCCATAGTCTCCCAATGATTGATTATCGGCTTGCCATCCACAAAGCCCCAGATGTAGTTAGAGAAACTGCCAAATTCCTGCTGGATCTCCAAAAATCTCTGGGCATTATTGATAGAAGCCCTGATTTTCAGCTTATTGCGCACAATACCGGCATTTGTCATCAATTCATTATACTTCCGCTCATCATAAGCTGCGATAAGCTCCGGCTCAAAATTATCATAAGCATTGCGGTAATTTTCTCTTTTCTTTAAGATAGTGTACCAGCTTAAACCTGCCTGAGCAGATTCCAATACCAGAAATTCAAATTGAGTGCGGTCATCATAAGCAGGAACACCCCACTCTTTATCGTGATAGCTGCGGTAAAGCTCATCTTTATCACCCCAGGGACAGCGCATAAAAACCTCCTGATAATTTTCTACTAAGTCCATTCTGTCCACAATGTCCATTTCGTCCATAAAAAATTCTTGAAAACACCCTCTGGTTTAGCGAGACTGTTCAACCTAAGTAATTGATATCATTGCAGATTTCCGCATTTTTCTGCCAAAAAGTGCACATATTCATCATATTTGTCAATTTCAGGGAATTGACATTTTTCCCGAAGGGAATATTTAT
>JAVCCT010000191.1 GCA_030765325.1 Candidatus Stygibacter frigidus
ACATATACCTGTTATTTTTATTTTTTTCCTTCCATTTATAAATTTTGCAGAGTAAGATTGGCTGAAAGGATAAGGCGAGACAACTCAGAAAATAAATCCAAGATAAATCACCAAAAAGGAAAGGGGCAGGATTATCTATATGCTTATATAACATTCAGTTATAGAACATAGTGGATTTCGCATTGAGAATGTAAGTTATTGTATTTAAAACGATTACGACAAGTCGGAAATATCAGTTACTAATACATCTTATTAACCACCAACTTCAGTTAGTGGTATTTATATACATACGATAGTGTAGCCACTTCAGTGACTTCTATATAAATCAGAGTTAATTATCACATTACACTTTTTAAGTAAAATTACGTTACCTGGAAGTAGCTGAAGCTACTAATCTTGTAGTGTTACTTCCAATACTTAGCAAAAAATCTTCACCAATCTCAAAAGTATAGGCTAATGAGAAGAAATGATTTCTTCTTTCTTCTCACTTCTCACTGTTTTGCTTCTCACTATTTTAGCATCATCATTTTACGAGTTTCAATTATATCTCCAACCAATTGATGTTGAGTAGTCCTCATCTGTTATATAGGATTTCGTGATCAAATCTTCTTTGGTTAGATCAAGAAATTCATATGCACCTATAACATTAAGATATTCTCTAAATTAGGACATACTGCTTTCATTAATTTTACTGATATAAAAAAGATGATTCAATGCCCAAATCTCATACCAATATAATTCTACCCTATATCTTTTACTATTCGCTCTCTCAATATGTAATCCCCCTGGGAGAGGAAAGCTCCTGCTTTTCGTCTTATGGTGTAAACCAGGGTTTACGATTGCCCTAAACTGTAAGCAGTATTTTCTGTCTCCCCTAATCTTAATTTTACATCTCATCATAGATAATATCCCCTGTTTATGATATGTTACATACCATTATACACATTTAACCTTTAGAACTACCTCTTAATAATGATATAATAGAGCAAATTTTATTCCAATCTACTATATTTTATATTTATTACTTACTGTTAATAATGAAATTACACATCCTATGTCATTATATATATTAATAGAACAATCTACTATATAGGAATAAATTATTATATCGATATTAATTTATTTTCTATTATTAAAATATTATATAATTAAAATTATAGTCTGTTCGTATAGTTAGAAGACTTTTTAATTCTCATAACTACAATTTAATGGAAAAAAAACAGAAAAGCCTGATAAATTATGCACAATTACCTGTAAATAAGTGAGTTACGACTGCAATTGCGATCTACTTCACCTCCTTGTACCCTCCCTGTGGCTTGCTTTATAGTTTTTATAAGTTATAAGCCAATTATATTACATTAGTTTTATTTGCGTTGAATCATTTTCTTAGATAGTCATTGATTAATATTTTCGTTATCTGGCAATTTCTGCAAGTTCCTGCATTTTGTTTCACATTATTCCGATAAATTTACAGGTATTAATGATTTGATGATTAAAGATATATCTACATTAAAAGTCCTTATCGTCTTCGAGCTGTTTTTGAACTTCCTTCGCTATCTTTTTCACTGATTTCTCCGGTGTTGGCAGATTTTCCGGCATCGTTCCACCAATTTCTTTTATTGTCTGGCGGACTTTATGACCAATATCATAGTGTATTTTATTAGCTTTTGTTTTTCCTTTAATACTTTCTCTTTTTAGTTTCTCTTCGGTTTGAGTTGCTCGGAAGAGATTTGCCGCAAGTTCAGTACTTCCCATGTAATCAAGGATCTTGTAACTTTTCTTTAATCCTTTTCTGGCATGAATATCGGTAGCTTTCAAACCACCATAGAGACCCATGTACCCATAATTCTGGAAAGCAGCATAGTCGGTATTTGTTTCTACTCCAGCATCTTTGGCAGCATCAGCTAATTGCTTATTATGATTTTTCAGTTCATTGCGGATTGCCAGTCTTTTCTTGTCCTCCGAAAGTTGATCAAATTGTTCCTGCAATTCCTGTTTTCGAGTTTGAATAGCAAAGTAGGTTTTTCCTAATGCTACAACTTCTTTCCTGGGATCAGCTTCTTGAATGATCAAGTAACAGGCATATCTCGAAAGAACAAAATCATTAATTTCACGATTTGCCCCTTTAGGAAGATTTATCATCTTGCCGACCTCGGCAAAATGATCAGAAACCTCATTACCACTGGTTTCACATGCTATCATTGCTTTTTTTATTACTTTCTCAAAGTTTGCCCATTTAGTATAATCCAAAACTTCTGACAGATTTCTGGCAAACCAGATATCTGACCCAAATTCATTGGTCTTCTTAATGCTCTCAAAAATCGAGTCCTGCTTATTTACCATTATATCATTTGCCATAAGCCCTCCATACAAAATCTTATTAGAACAAATAATATATGATTCTAAACTCGTCAATAGAAATATAATGTATATATTTATGAAGGTATTAGAGCAAACTGATTTATATAAAATTAATAATCAAAATTGTCCCGTCCTTCTATTTTGTCTTTCAATATGCGCTTAGTGTATTAATTATTACAGACATTATTCTTGCCAGAATCTTTAGGTTATTTTTTACTGTCAGGAGTAAAACAGATAAAAGGAATCGAATATGAAAAAAGAACTTATGCTTGCGGTACTTATCGATGCTGATAATATCACATATAAAAATATCAAGGGTATGATACAGGAAATTGCCAAATATGGCGTTCCCACTTTTAAGCGTATTTACGGTGACTGGACAAAACCAACCCTAAAAGGCTGGAAAACAGTGCTTCTGGAAAATGCCATTACACCCATCCAGCAATATTCATATACTGTAGGAAAAAACAGCTCAGATTCAGCCATGATCATTGATGCCATGGATATTCTTTATTCCGGTAAGGTCGATGGTTTTTGCCTTGTTTCCAGTGACAGCGATTTTACCCGTCTGTCGATCAGATTGCGTGAAGCCAGTATGTATGTGATCGGTATTGGTGAAAAAAAGACCCCGGAACCCTTTATTGCTGCCTGCGATAAATTTATTTACATAGAGATCATCGCCAAAGATGAACCAGAGATCAGCAGCAGCACCAAAACTACTACTCCGGCACCACCTAAAGTTTCTATATCCAAGATAGACAGCAGACTGATAAAACTGATAGCAGGATCGATTGATGATCTGGCAGATGATGACGGCTGGGCGTTTCTGGGTGATGTGGGTAACCTGATCCTCAAAAAGAAACCAAATTTTGACCCTCGTAATTATGGCTATCTTAAGCTTACACCCCTGATAAAATCGCTTGGTAAATTCCAGATTGATGAAAGAACCACGGAAAACCGCAATATCAAACACGTTTTCATCAGGAACAAAGTATCAAAGTGATCCATAGATAATTTTTATCTGGATTACCAGCATAACATGAGAAAGAATAATCTTATATCCAATCTTATTCTCCTGATCCTAATGTGTTCTGCTATTATATATGCTGAGGATTGGCAAACAATCAGTAAGGGACTGGAATATGGCAAGTTCAAACTGGCAGTACCCAGCTCTTCTGGTAATTCAACTGTGGATATTGTGAGAATAAATCCTGACCAATATGATTTTGAACTGCTCCTTGCCAGTGAACATGAAAATAAAAAGAGGACTATTGAAACCTGGGCAGACGATTTTGAGCTTATTGGAGGTATCAATGCTGGCATGTTCCAGCAGGATTATCTAACTAATACCGGCTATCTGGTTAACTACCAGCACTCAAATAATCCTTCCAGACACTCTTCTTATAAGATGTATTTTGCCTGCAATCCCAAAGAAAAAGGCTTGCCAGAAGCTCAAATGATCGACTGGCGACAGCCCAAGGCTTCTGAATTGTGCGAGAAATATCATTCTGTTGTCCAGGGCATCAGAATGATCGCCACTGGCGGCAGGAATGTCTGGAGCAAACAAGCAGATAAATGGAGCGAAGCAGCTCTGGGACAAGATAAAGATGGAAATATCCTTCTTATCTTCTGCAGCTCTCCCTACACAATGCACGACCTGATCAATCTCCTGCTGCAGCTTCCCCTAAATCTTGATAAAATGATGCACCTCGAAGGTGGTCCCGAAGCTTCCTGCTATATTGAAACTAAAGAATTCCACCTCCGATGCGTAGGAACTTTTGAATCAAGCTTCTTTGATAATGAAGACCAGCAGTCATTCTGGCAAATCCCCAATGTTATCGGATTCAAAATAAAATAGTTCTTCAGCCTCAGCAAAGCTGCCATTAATTAACAAAATCCAATAATATAAGACCTATAGGATATATAAGACCTATAACTCCCATAAATAGCTATTACTTAGATATTAAACTGTAATTAAACCAGAACAACAAAGCACGTAGTGACATTTTAATGTGAGTACGTGCTTTGTTGTTCTGGGTTAGGAATGGGAATTATCTGGGAGATAGGTGAAAGATGGTTGGTATGAGGGTTTTGGGGGACTGTGGAACATTTTTATGGAGATGAGACATAATTTGTTCAATGGAGTGGAATTTGTATCATGGAATGGATTATTTTCTGCTCGACCATTGCGGAGGTTTTCAACCATCCGCAAGGTCGAGACTGTTCAACCTAAGTAATTGATATCATTGCAGATTTGCGTATTTTTCTGTCAAAAAGTGCACATATTCATCATATTTGTCAATTTCAGGGAATTGACATTTTTCCCGTAGGGAATATTTAT
>JAVCCT010000158.1 GCA_030765325.1 Candidatus Stygibacter frigidus
ATAAATATTCCCTACGGGAAAAATGTCAATTCCCTGAAATTGACAAATATGATGAATATGTGCACTTTTTGACAGAAAAATACGCAAATCTGCAATGATATCAATTACTTAGGTTGAACAGTCTCGAAGGCACTGAATTACACTGAAAGGAATAAACCCCAGCTAAGTCAGGAGTTATGAACGGTACTCCGGATGTGATTTCTGGACGACAGTTTAATTACCAAGCCTTGCCGTAACTCAAAAGTTCTGACTTAGTTGGATAGGATCGGTTCACTTTTTACTACTTCACAAAATTACTAAGCATTGCATCATAAATATGTGTCACATTTTAACGTAGCGATTTTGAATTATATCAAGGCGTGAAGAACTTCAATATCCGTTGATATTGAAGCGATGAACAACGCAGATAGAATTTAAAAGAACAAATTAAAAGTAACAGATATTTATGATGTGATGCTTATTACGATACTCGTTAATCGGGAGACGATATACTGTGTGTGTGATTGAATGTATTGTACAATTTTTTTAGTTTTTTTCAAATTAATTCTTCTTAAAATTCTCATTTTTGATCTCTAACCACCAGATATGGGGATCAATTTTACTATCAATTGCTTCTTCAATTACGGACTTTAGATCTTCTGAAACAAAACCAGCTTCTTCTTTACTTTTCAATAATCTGGGTTGTGTTTTCCCAAACTGATCATGAATATTTCTTAGATGTGATTTATATTTAACTGGCAGGATCGCTATCAGTATGGCTAATAATATTTCAGCACAAATCCCCAGAACTAATCCCTGATACATTAATATAAAAGAAAATGCTATTAGCCTTATTGCACTCCATAAAACAGCCATAAATAACATTGAAGATGGTATCAAAGTTGAGTACATACTTTGTACTTTCTTATTAGTTTCTCCTGATTCTCTGCTCAGATATATTCGGGTTATATCTTTTGCTGTCTGCAAAAAGCCCAGAATATAAATTGACAGATAAATATTGATAATGTAAACGAGCCATACCCATAATACAAATGTCTCTGGTAATATCTCCATTCTACCCTTAAAATAGAGAACTATTACGAGAAATAATTTCACAAAGTAGCCAAAACCTCTTACAGGCATTTTTCCTCCTGAGTTTACTTGATTTTATACACTATTTAAAACCTGCCATTTTAACCTTCATTATATTTTCTATTATTCACATTTGCTTAAAGATATATGCCAAAAATACTTTTAATATCACTTCTGTCAAATTCTTTTGAGTCAGGAAAAAGAATATCCCACAGATTGCGATGATTACACAAATCAACACCGATAATGTAAGAGAAGAGTTTATTATTTTGATTAGTCTTGAAGTCTATCAGTCCTGCAGTCGTAAAGTCTAATACTCGCTTTATTCTAAACGCTGGCTAAGACGCTGATCAGGGATGGCTGGATTTAATTGTAACTTGACAAAATCAATGAAGAAGATGAAATAATAACAATCACATGATAATTGGAGAAAAAATGAAAGCTTTCGTATTGGTGTTAGTGCTGTTTTTTATGTATAACTTACTTATTTCAGAAGCGGGATATCTGCATCAGGTTTTGCCGGGTATTGAGGATAGGAATATTAGAGATAATCCTCCTGCGGGAGAAGAGATCATAAGTCCTGCAGAATTTTCTCATTGTGAGGGTATAATCATTTCTTATGTGAATTGGAGTAGAGATCTATTGCATGATATTGCTCGAGCTGCTGCGGATCAATATGCTGTGTATGTATTGGTGCAAGATGAAGTTCAACAGGGCATTGCTTATGATAATCTACAATCTGCTGATGTGAATATGGATAATGTATCATTTATTCTATTTGATCAAATATCACCAGGCAGCATCTGGATTCGGGATTCGGGACCTTTCTACATTTATGAAGATGGTTTACCTGCTATAGTGGATTATTATTATGGGCTCTATCCCGGTGATGATAATATTCCAGCTTATTGTGCTGATTATTTTGAATATCCCAGATATGAATCAAGCATCCTGCATCATGGAGGAAACCACATTACCGATGGAAATGGGATGGCATTTGCAACTACTAATATCACCCAATACAACAATGAAACTCTATCAGAGATCAAAGAGAATTTTGGAACTTATATGGGAATCGATTCATTAGTTGTGCTCTCAGCCATGGAAAATGATGGGACAGGGCATATCGATATGTTTTGTAAATTGCTGACAGATAATAAATTTATAGTGGGATATTATGAAAATGAAGAAGATGGTTTTGGTAATAATCAGCAAATTCTAAATGAAAATGCAGCTATTCTGGATGAAATGACTAATCAATATGGACAAGATTTTGAAGTAACTCGTATTCTGATGCCGCCTTTTGTGATGGGTGGGCTAAATGGATCAATAACATATACCTATACAAATTCTTTGATAATCAATGATAAAGTATTGGTTCCTGTTTATGGATTTGATAGTGATGCAGAGGCTTTGGAAATTTATGAATCGATATTACCTGATTATGAGATAATTGGAATAAATTCAGCAGATATCATTGAATGGTGGGGAGCTGTGCACTGTGTGGCACAATTGCATTATGGAGAAAATCCGCTGATCATATCGCATGAAGCAGTTACAGATATGCCGAGTGGTATTGAAAATGTCATTCGTTTTCGATCTAATCCTAAGTTTAATGATATGGCAGCAGAACTAAATTATCGAGAAGAGAATGCCATAAACTTCATCACACTTGATGCCATTCAACAAAATGGTGTGTGGGAAGTGACTTTACCAGAGCTGACTCATGATATTGAGTATTATCTTTCTGTTTCTGCTTACACAGATAATGCCATACTTCATGTAACCTATCCAGAAAACGCACCAGAAGAATATTTTCATGTGAATATTGATAGTACATTTACAGATCAAGAATTTTTGCCTGCCATACAGGATGTGATTACATTCCCCAATCCTTTATTGATAGGAACTCATAGATCAAATACATTCAATATAAAATTTAATCTTTCTGAAGCAACTCAGATTTCTGCATCAATTTATAATATCAAAGGGCAGTGCGTTATACACTTGAATAATCAATATTGCAGATCAGGACTGAACAGCATTTATTGGGATGGAAAAGACAAGAATTCTCAATATGTAAAATCTGGTTTGTATCTTTATAAAATAGAAGCTGGTGATGATGATTTATATGGTAAATTTGTAGTTATAAACTAAATCCATTATATTACTATGTCATCTCCCGGATGGTGACGATTGAGTTTTGAACTGTACCCAGGACAGGACTTCGACGACAGCATATACTACCCAATCTTTACCAATATCTGCTTCTTCTCAGTCCACGATGTCTATTAAAAAGAAAATGTAAGAATTCTAACCACGAAAACCGCAAATTGACACAAAAATAAATGTAATC
>JAVCCT010000275.1 GCA_030765325.1 Candidatus Stygibacter frigidus
ATCCTCATCCAGATACTTGCTGAGTACATCCTCGGTGCGTACCAGTGAAACCATTTCACCACCCACTTTGATAAATCTGCGTAATCTGCCTTTATGCCAGATAAAGCCATCTTGATCGATTATTGCCATATCGCCTGTGTCATACCAGCCATTTCGCATATGCAATGAGGTATCTTCCACATTTCCCATATAACCTTTCATCACCAGATCGCCTTTCACCAGAAGCTTTCCAGTCTCACCTGCTGCCAGTTCCTTCTCAGTTTCACGATCGATAACTTTTACCAGCACTTCTGGTAATGCCTTGCCAATACTGCCAGGACGATAATGTTCATAAGTATTCACTGAAACTACAGGACTGGTTTCAGTTGTTCCATATCCTTCCAGAATCTGTACATTGTGATTATGTAAATAATTCAAACGCAATTTTTCCGGTAGTTTATCTGCTCCAGTAATTGCCAGGTGCAGAGACTCAAAATCTCCTTTTTCCGCTTTTTTAAGATAGCCGTTAAAGAATGTGGGAGTTCCCACTAATACAGAGATTTTATGCTTTTTGATCGAGCTAACGATTGTCTTATAATCAAGTGGATTAGCAAATGCCACAATGCTGTAGCCATTTAAGATCGGCAGCCAGAAGGTTGCAGTTAAGCCAAACACATGAAAAAGCGGTAAAGACCCGCCAAAGACCTCTCCATCAACCATACCCAGATGATCAGGGATTATCCGCACATTATGCCAGATGTTATTATGGCTCAGCTGCACTGCTTTGGGGTCTTTTTCACTACCGGAGGTAAAAAGGATCACACAATTATCTTCATCACTACCCTGATGAATATAATTTCCAAGTATTTTTGCTGGAAGTTTACTCAATAATGCTGCTTTTATCTTATCAACTTTGGTGATCTGCTTTAATATATCTTCTATATATATGAAATATGGCTGTTCTTCAAGATTCAATTTCTTAAGCAATCCTTTACTTGTGAGCACATGTTCCACTCCGCACAAAGATTGGGCATAATTGCAGTTATCTATGGCTCCGGTGCTGTAATTGATCATAGCCGGCACTTTGCCAGCCATCAAAGCTCCCAATATACTTATATGACAGCCAGCGGTAGTAGGTATCATAATACCCAGGTAGGTACCTTCCACGCTCTCAAGCTTGCTCTTGAGCAATAAGGCAGCTATTAAAAGCCTCTCATAAGTATATTCTTTCCCACTCAGAACATCAAAAATTGCCACTCGCTTACTGTATTTTTTGGCTTCAATCACAAACCGGTTTTGCAGTAACATCCACTTCCTCCCTTATTTCTTCTTCTGTTTCCTTAATTTCCGGCAGATCTGCTCTACCTCTCTGAAATTTACTTTACCACTTCCCATCAAGGGCAGATCTTCTATTACGTAAAATTCCTTGGGCACTGCTATTGCTGGTAATAGCTTCTTTAATTGATGCAATACCTGTTTTTGATCAAAATCTCCATTCGCAATCGCTGCCACTACATCAGCACCCTTGGTTGGATTAGGTACATCCACCACACAGCAATATACATCATCGGGCAGCAGAGCGGTCAGGATTTCTTCCGTACGCACTAGTGATACCATTTCACCACCCACTTTCACGAAGCGCTTCAATCTGCCTTTATGCCATAAAAATCCCTCTTCATCAAGTACTCCCATATCGCCAGTATCATACCAGCCGTTCCTGATATGCAATGAAGTCTGCTCAAGATCACCCAGATAGCCCTTCATCACCATCTCGCCCTTCACAAGTATCTTACCAGTCTCGCCTCGAGGCACATCTTCACCGGTATTATTGTCAACTATCTTCACCTGAACTCCTGGTATTGGCTTGCCAATACTGCCGGGTCGATAGTTCTCGAAAGTGTTCAAGGATACCACCGGACTCGTCTCTGTAGCGCCATAGCCCTCTAATACCTGAATTCCATGCTCTTCCAGATAGGTTAATCGCAATTTGTCATTTAATTTATCTGCCCCAGTCACGGCTATATGAATGCTGTCAAAATCACCTGGTTTACATTTTTTAAGATAACCAGCAAAAAAAGTCGGTGTTCCTATCATCACAGTGATTTTAAGCTCTCTTATCTTCTCCACTATCAGTTTATAATCCAGCGGATTGGCAAAGGTCACCACAGTAGTCCCCATCAAAAGCGGCAGCCAGAAAGTTGCTGTGAGCCCAAACACATGGAACAAAGGCAAAGTGCCGGCAAATATCTCGTCTTTTGCCATGCCGGCAAAATCCGGTAATTCCCTCACATTGTGCCAGATATTATTATGCGTAAGCTGCACTGCTTTGGGGTCTTTCTCGCTTCCTGAGGTAAAAAGGATCACGGATGTATCTTCAGGATCGCCTTTATGTATATAGTTCTTTAATACATTATAGGGCAGCTTACTGTGTAATGCCGCCAGCAGCTTTTCTATTTTACTCACTTTTTCCAGAATATCTTCTATATAGATCATTTCCGGAAGTGGTTCCAGATGCAGTTTTGCCAATAGTTTTTTACTGGTGATTATGGTCTCAAAACCGCATTTCTCCTGAGCATAGATACTATTTTCAAT
>JAVCCT010000348.1 GCA_030765325.1 Candidatus Stygibacter frigidus
AAGATGTTCCCATTGAACAGGCACTTTCCCTGGTGGTAAAATCAGTAGGTTTATCTTACCGGCTGATTGGAGAAAATACCTTTATAGTAGGTGATAAAAAGAAGATCGATGAAGAAATAGGTGAACGCACTTATGTAGTTAATCTTAATTATGTTGAAGCAACCAAGATAGTGGATGCCATGAAGGGTATGCCAGGCATTTTTTCTGAAATAGAAGGTCAAAATGCTCTGATTATTAGAGCTAATCCCAATACTTATTCTGAAACTATCAAAAGAATAGAAGAAATTGATGTACCTCAAAAACAAATTGAAATTCGCGCCCGATTGATTGAAGTGCATGTTACCGAAGCTGAAAAATATGGTATTGATTGGCAAAAATTAAACAATCTTACCACTATCATTGCCGAAGATCCTACTAATGCCAATGGTGTTGGCTTACCATATGATTATTCTGATGGCACAGGGGCAATTCCTCATGGAAGTTTGCAAAAATTGAATGTCCTTCCGGATGAACAGTATTTCCAGAGATTAGACGGCTTTAATGACATTGGTCATTTCTCACGTCAGCTTACAGCTTTTGATATTACACTTGATTTTCTGCTTGAAAATAATGCAGCTGAATTACTCACTGATACTCATATTACAGCTCTTAATGGAGAAGAAGGTTATATTCATATAGGTGAAGTAGTACCTTATGTAGTGAGAGATGAAAATGATGAAATTCAGGTGGAACGTGAAGAAGTAGGTATTATGTTGAGAGTTCGACCAAAGGTAAATCGTGACAATCAGATTACAACTATTATTGAACCTGAAGTAAGTTCTGTTACTGAGCTTGTACAAGGCAGGATTCCACGTACTAAGGTGCGTAAGATCACCACAACCGTGACAGTTCCAAATGGACATAGGATAATAGTTGGTGGATTATTATCTACTAATATTATCACAACTAACAGTAATCTGCCTTTTTTAAGCGAAATACCTTATATTGGCGGCTTGTTTAAGCACAAAAGCATTTCTATGGAAAAGACTGATCTGATAATAGAGGTTACTCCACATATAGTAGATATCAACGATGTTTACAACTACAAATTAACAGACGAAAGACTCGACAAGCGAATTTTAAAAGAAGAAACCAAAGAGGAGTAAAAATGAAATTAAATAAAGCAAGAGTAATACTTTTCACAATAATTACCTTCTCGCTGTTGCTGTTCACAGGATGTGACAACAGGAAAGGAGATGACATGGATTACGAAATTACATCCATGACGGCTTATCCCCAATCCCTTTTTGCAGATCGCAACGTCGAAACATACTCCGATATCATTGTTACTGTAGAAGATGGAAAAGGTTATCCTGCCCAAGGTATTGCAGTAACTTTTGAAGCAGATCTGGGTTATATTCCAGGTAAGATATATACAAATAATTATGGAATTGCAACTACGAAATTCAATGATAATGGTGCAGTCGGAATGGCACACATTATTGCTACAGTTGATGGTGGCGGCGTGAACCAAACAATGCAGGATTCTGTAGAAATCAGGGATTTAGATAGCATTGTTTACGCAATAACGTCCATGACGGTTAATCCTGCTTCCCTTTATGCAGATAACATTATTGAAACATACTCCGATATCACTGTTACTGTAGAAGATGAAGAAGGTAACCCTGCCCAGGGTATTGCCGTACATTTTGCAGCAGATCTGGGTTATATTCCAAGTACAATTAATACCGATGATAATGGAATTGCAACTACGCATTTCAATGATAATGGTGAATTAGGTATGGCACACATTACTGCTACAGTTAGTGGTAATGGTGATTACCATACAAGGCAGGATTCTGTAGAGATCAAGGATTTAAATAGCATTGTTTATGAAATTACATCTATGACGGTTGATCCTGCTTCCATTTTTGCAGATGGCATTTTGGAAACATACTCCGATATCACTGTTACTGTAGAAGATGAAGAAGGTTATCCTGCCCAGGGTATTGCCGTACATTTTACAGCAGATCTGGGTTATATTCCAAGTATAGTCGGTACAGATGAAAATGGAATGGCAACTACGCATTTCAATGATAATGGTGAAATAGGTATGGCACACATTACTGCTACAGTTAGTGGTGATGGTGTAAACCATACAATACAGGATTCTGTAGAGATCAGGGATTTAGATTACATTGTTTACGAAATTACATCTATGACGGTTGATCCTGCTACCATTTATGCAGATAACATTATCGAAACATACTCCGATATCACTGTTACTGTAGAAGATGAAGAAGGTTATCCTGCCCAGGGCATTGCCGTACATTTTGCAACAGATCTGGGTTATATTCCAAGTATAGTCGGTACAGATGAAAATGGAATGGCAACTACGCATTTCAATGATAATGGTGAAATAGGTATGGCACACATTCTTGCTACAGTTAGTGGTGGTGGTGTGAACCATACAATGCAGGATTCTGTAGAGATCAGGGATTTAGATAGCATTGTTTACGCAATAACATCCATGACGGTTGATCCTACATTCATTTATGCAGATGGCAGTATCGGAACATACTCCGATATCACTGTTACTGTCGAAGATGAAGAAGGTTATCCTGCCCAGGGTATTGCCGTACATTTTACAGCAGATCTGGGTTATATTCCAAGTATAGTCGGTACAGATGAAAATGGAATTGCAACTACGCATTTCAATGATAATCGTAAAATAGGTATGGCACATATTATTGCTACAGTTGGTAGTGTTGGTGATTACCATACAATGCAGGATTCTGTAGAGATCAGGGATTTAGATAGTATTGTTTACGCAATAACATCCATGACGGTTGATCCTACATACATTTATGCAGATGGCATTATGGAAACCCACTCCGATATCACTGTTACTGTAGAAGATGAAGAAGGTTATCCTGCCCAGGGTATTGCCGTTCGTTTTACAGCAGATCTGGGTTATATTCCAAGTATAGTCGGTACAGATGAAAATGGAATTGCAACTACGTATTTCAATGATAATCGTGAAATAGGTATGGCACACATTATTGCTTCAGTTGGTGGTGTTGGTAATTATCATACAATGCAGGACTCTGTAGAGATCAGGGATGCAGATAACATTGATTACGCAATTACATCCATGACGGTTAATCCTACTTCAATTTTAGCAGATGACCTTATCGAAACATACTCCGATATCACTGTTACTGTAGAAGATGTAGAAGGTTATCCTGCCCAGGGTGTTGTAGTACATTTTGCAGCAGATCTGGGTTATATTCCAAGTACAATCGTTACCGATGATAATGGAATTGCAACTACGCATTTCAATGATAATGGTGTAGCCGGTATGGCACACATTACAGCTACAGTTAGTGGTGATGGTGATTACCATACAATGCAGCGTTCTGTAGAGATCAAGGATTTAGATAGCATTGTTTATGAAATTACATCCATGACGGTTGATCCTACTTCCATTTATGCAGATGGCATTATGGAAACATACTCCGATATCACTGTTACTGTAGAAGATGAAGAAGGTTATCCTGCCCAGGGTGTTGCAGTACATTTTGCTACAGATCTGGGTTATATTCAAAGTACAATCAATACCAATCAATATGGAATTGTATCTACGCACTTCGATGATAGTGGTGAAGTCGGTACGGCACACATTACTGCTACTATTTTTAGTGGTGGTATTGAGAACCAGACAAAGCAGCGTTCTGTAGAGATCAAGGAAAACCCATATTTGAGAATCACCAGAATAACAGCTACACCGGATATAATTTACCTTGATAATGGAATTACTTACAGTGAGATCGAAGTATTGGTAAAAAATGAAGCCGGATTTGCTGCCATAGGAGAAAATGTATATTTCCGGGCAAGTATAGGAAATATTATTGCCCAGATAATAACTGATTCCACTGGTTTAGCAACAACTAATTTCTGGGATGCAGGAGAAATAGGAATATCTAATATTGATGCTTTTGTGGGTAACGCAGACACTACCATTACCGTGGAAATCCTACCTCAACTACCAGTGACCAATCTTACTTTAAATTTAGGTAACAATAATGAAATAAACATAAATCAGGTTCGAACTATTATTGCTGAGGCTACTAATAATAATGGTCCCGTTCCCCCTGGAACAGAAATAGTTTTCGAAACCCAGTTAGGTTACTTCCTGAATAGTAGTTCAGGTGAAGATGATTTAGGTACAACTGTAATTGCCACAACTTCTTCTAATGGTATAGCCAGAGCATTTTTGAATGCTGGCACAACGGCAGGATTAAATACGGTGACAGCTACAATAGACCGAGATGGAATTGGTAATACGTTGACAGTTCCAGCTTATCTCACAGTATTACCGGGCAAACCCGATCAGATGACCCTTATCCCGAGTCAATCTTCCATACCGGTTAACAGTGCAGAAGACGTGACTGTAACGGCTCATGTGTGGGACAGTTACGGTAATTCAATTGGAAGTGGCTATTATGTTATTTTTGGAAGTAGTCTGGGTAATATAGAAAGTCCTGTTCCAACCACAGATGCAGGAATTGCTGTATCTACTTTCTCTTCGGGTATTCAGTCTGGTGTAGCTCAGATTTCCGCAGCAGTGGATTCTGCATCAGCTACAACTGCTATCACAGTTTACTCTGATGATGTTAATTCTATTCAATTTGTCAATCAGGATCAGATTTCTATTGATCTTCAAGGTACTGGTGGTGTGGAAACAGCAGAACTCTCAGTAAACCTTTTTGATATGAATGGTAATATGATCGATGAACCGGTAGAAGTCTGGTTCAAATTCTTAGTTCGCCCCGAAGGAATCTATCCGGAAGGCAGCAATATTGGTAATGAAGTATATAATCTCACTGATTCCACCAGCACAATGGCATCAAATGGTGTAGCTGTGGTATCAGTTAATAGTGGAGTTGAATCCGGAATTATCAAGATTCAAGCCTGGTGTAGAAATCTCGAAGGTCAAAAGATTTCAGCATCTAAATCAAATATCATTGTCCAATCTGGTCCTCCAGCAAACTGCCAATTCACTATTTCAGGTGATGATAATGGTGAAGCAATGGGTGCAGGTCTCTGGAAAGCTCAGATTGCTGCTATGATCACTGATGAATGGGGTAATCCCGTAGGGGAAGGAACTGCAGTTTTTTTCTATCTGGATCCGGATCCTGATTTTGCCACGATAGTAGCAGCAGATGCTTTCGTAGGCAACCAAAATGTAGATGAAGATTCACTTGATGGAACAGCTTTCTCTTTCATTCAATATGATGGAACTTATACTAATGAAACTGTCAGTGTTTCTTTAGATGTCGGTGAGAATATTTCTTTCTCAGGAGAGCTGGTTCTTCCTCTACAATCAGCTGAACTCACAATGGTTTGTACTCCATCGCACCTTGAACTGAGTAGCACAGATCCTAGCGCTCAAGAATTGTACACTACCTGCCATATTACCTTGAAGGACGGTCAGCAGAACAGAATCAGTGGTCAAAGACTTATGTTAATCAGTTCCTTAGGTCAACCTAATGATGACGGCATTCTCCCAACTAATGATAGTATGCCCGAAGTAATCATGAATGAATTCAGCTTCTTTGATGAATATTTTAATGATGAAGACAATGACCCTGAACCCGGACTTGACTACGACGAAGAAATCTCACCCTATGACGGTTATACAGGCTATATTAGTGGACAACTCGGCAGGTTGCAGAAAAGAGTGTTGTTCCAATATTGGGAATGTCCTCCTCCTCCTTTACCGGGAGTTGTTAATTCGATACAAGCTACTATAATTGTCTCAATATTTGGTTATAATGGTACACCGATTAATGTAGCAGTTACTTTAAACAGATACATCGACTAAGGAGCAGCATAAATGTCATTTAATCCCCAATTTGCCCGTTTAGGTGAGATCCTGGTACACATGGGTAAGGTTACAGAAGATCAGATCAAAGAAGCACTTGTGAAACAGAATAATTTCAGACTTAAGATAGGGGAGACTCTAGTTAAATTAGGATACCTGACAGAAAGG
Source organism: Candidatus Stygibacter frigidus (assembly GCA_030765325.1). Classification (GTDB taxonomy): domain Bacteria; phylum Cloacimonadota; class Cloacimonadia; order Cloacimonadales; family TCS61; genus Stygibacter; species Stygibacter frigidus. The sequence goes on from JAVCCT010000348.1 coordinate 6,035, forward strand.
GATCTTCTGAAAGCTCTGGAACAACAGCTTGATATTCCGGTTGTTGTGGAAAATGATCTGCTGGATTTGAAAGTTTCGGTTGTAAAGCTGATTCCAGAACCCTTTGCGGTTGAAAATCGGTGTATTGCTGTTAATAAAACAGATATAACTCTGTATGTGGCAATGACCGATCCTGAAAATATTGTGATTCTTGATAGTCTAAAAAAGATCATTGATTTACCGATCTCCCCACTTTTGATTGGTGAAAGTGTTCTTACAGACACTCTGGAAAGATATTACAAATCTATTAGAACTTCTTCCCAGGTGGAAGATGCGGTAGGTAACTTTGAATTCGTAGCGGTTGATGAAGAAGAAAATGAGATATCTATTGATACTAAGGGAGATGAAGATGCTCCTGCGGTAAAACTGATCAATCTTATTATCACAGAAGCTATTAAATCAGGATGTACTGATATTCATATTGAACCTCTTTCCAAGAGTTCAAGAGTGAGATTCAGGGTGGATGGAGCTCTACGTGAAGTAATGGCTCCGCCTATCAGCATGCACCCAGGTCTTGTATCTATTATCAAGGTAATGTCAAAGCTTAATATTGCTGAAAGAAGATTACCTCAAGATGGTCATATCTCCTTGAAAACAGCGATGAAGAGCGTGGATGTTCGTGTTTCTATAGCCCCTACCGTAGTGGGTGAAAAAGTCGTTATGAGACTCCTCGATAAAGGAGATTTTGGCTTTACCCTCACTAATCTGGGATTTACAGACGATAACCTTGATATGTTTAAAAAATGGATCAAGAGACCCTATGGAATCAATATTGTTTCAGGTCCTACTGGTAGTGGTAAATCCACTACTCTCCATGCCGCTCTAAAAGAAATCATGGATATTGAAAATAATATCGTTACAGTTGAAGACCCTGTGGAATACCGTCTGGATGGTATCTGTCAGATTGAGGCAAATCCTAAGATAGGGCTTACTTTTGGAAAAGCTCTTCGCTCAGTTTTGCGTCAGGACCCGGATATCGTATTGATTGGTGAAATTAGAGATCATGAAACGGCAGATATTGCCATCAAGTTCTCACTTACCGGTCACCTGGTATTCTCCACCCTGCATGCAAATGATGCACCTTCCACTGTTACTCGTCTTATCGATATCGGCATTCCTCCCTATCTGGTTGCCAGTTCATTGAATCTTGTCATGTCACAGAGACTTGTAAGAAATGTCTGTCCACATTGTGTAAAAGACTATAAACCGTCAGATAATGAGCTGATAAATATAGGAATGAGTCGGGAAGAAGCTGATAAAATCAATTTCAAGAAAGGAGCTGGTTGCGTCCATTGCGACAATACAGGGTATTCTGGTCGTACAGGTATCTTTGAAATGCTGGAAGTAACCCCCAAGATCAGACACTTGATCTTTGATGGTGCTAATCAGGACTTTATCCGTGATGCTGCTCTTGAAAATGGAATGCTTTCGCTTCATGAAAGCGCCATTATTAAAATGAAAGAAGGTAAGACTTCTATCAACGAGGTAATCAAGTTTACTGTCGTTGAATAGTAAGGCTTATATAATCAGGCAGAAGGAAAATATATGGCTGCTTTTCAATATATAATTAAGGATGTCAAAGGGGCACGC
>JAVCCT010000314.1 GCA_030765325.1 Candidatus Stygibacter frigidus
AAACCTCACTAATAGACCAGATACAAACATGGATGGATTGACCTTATCATTTGGTCCCTGGTTTGGATTTTAGTAAAGGATCCAGCCAATAATCCAGCCGTTTCGGGGGGCAGGAATGTTTGGTGGTTTTTTTGAGAAAGCAGTAACGGCAACAATTTCCCTTGGTATGATGGTATTCTCATCATACCAGGGGAATACTCCTTCATTTACCCAGTCCAGGGTATATTCACATGGGAATCAAATAACGGTACAGGCGACACTTGATAATGCCTTTAATGATGATTTCAGGCAGATCATGCAATCAGGGCAAAGCGTACCGATAGATTTCACATTAACCCTTCGCGGGGAAAACAGCACAGAAATAATCAGTTTTCAACACATTGCAAAATATGATCCACTGCTGGAAAACTGGACATTGACCTGCGAAGAACAGAATAATCGCACTTATGTGATTGATTCATGGAGTGAATTTAAAAATGCAAACTCAGATTTTAATTATGAATCGACCCATGAATTAGAATTTCCTATAGATGTTAACCTGATAGCAAGTCTACCAATTGTAACTATGGGTCAAAACGATAGATCTTTTGACCTGATGATCTTCTGGAATTTTCATAAACCTAATTGTAATAGAACATTACTATAACAGAGAAATAATGAAATTTAGATTTGGACTCAGGACAATAGTAATTTTATTATATCTTGCTTTATTCACGGCAGGGCTAGTCTTGTTGTATCAGTATCAGGAAGTGAGAAGAAAAGAGCTTTCAGATGAGATATCAAGTTTGCAATTGCAGAAATTTATGGGTGATCTTGTGGAACGAGAGCCCGAATATTCAGATGAGGCAAGGAATATTCTGTGTCAATTAAATGAGATCAAAGCAACAATAGAGATCGGTAACAGGCAGACAGCGGTATATTCTGCCTTTTACCTGATCCTTGTACTGTTTTTATCATTAGCACTTTTTTTGTGGGCAATCTATACATTAACTAATCCACTGTCAAAATTCAGTGAAGCAGCCAAGGAAATCTCCAAGGGTAATTTTGATATTCAACTAAAGGAAAGCGGCACCTGGGAGCTCAAGGAAGCTCAGCGATCATTTAATATGATGTCGGTCCAATTACACAAAACTCAGAAACAGCTATTAGAAGCAGAAAAGCTATCTATCTGGAAACAATTCTCACGGATGCTGGCACATGAGATCAAAAACCCTTTAACCCCAATCCGACTTTCTCTGGAAAGATTGATTGATAAAAAGGGCAGCGAGAAATTTGATCAGGTTTTTGATAGATCAGTATCCATTATCACACAGGAAGTAGGGCATCTGCAGAACCTGGCGAGTAATTTTTCTAATTTCGCCAAGGATGTTCCTGTAACCCAAAAACAATTTAATATATTAGAACAGATACGAGGCATCACGAGATCTTATGAAGATAGAATTAACATAAATATTGATGGAGAAGATTTTATAATAGATTTTGATATGATGCATTTTTATCAAATATTAACAAATGTAATTCAAAATGCAATTGATGCAGCGGGTCATGATGAGATACTGGAATTGAAGCTTGATAAATCAAAGCGTATATTGGAAATCAGAGATCATGGGCCAGGCATAGAAGCAGAAGATATTGAGAAGATATTTGAGCCTTATTTTACAAAAAAGAAGAAAGGTATTGGATTGGGACTTGCCCTGGTAAAAAAGCTTGTTAATATCAATCAAGCTGAGATCAGTGTGCTATCCGAATTAAATGAAGGCACCAGATTTATAATACAATTTGCTGAACCGAACAGCATAAGTGGAGGAAACAATGAAAATAATGGTAATTGATGACGAATATAATATTTGTATGAGTCTTAAAGATATCCTGGAAGATGAAGGCTATCAGGTGGACACCTGCATGGAATCGAAAAAGGCACTGGCAGAAGTGAAGCGCTTTCGCCCAGCCTTGATCCTGCTTGATGTAAGGCTTGATTATTACAATGGGCTTGATCTATTGAAACAATTTAAAGAAGAGATGCCCAATATTCAAGTGATAATGATTTCAGGTCACAGTGGAATAACGGAAGCCGTAACAGCCATACAATATGGCGCTCTGGATTTTCTGGAAAAGCCTTTATCTCTGCATAAAGTGAAAATTTCCGTGCAGAATGCCATCAACCTGCTGAAAGTAAATCAAAGCTATAATAGGTTAAAAGAGCAGGTAGATAAGAAGTATGAGATCATCGGTAACAGCTTAATCATCAATCAGGTGAAGAAATTGATCACCAGAGTGGCAACTACAGAAGCGAAAGTGCTTATCCGGGGAGAAAGTGGAACAGGAAAGGAATTGATAGCTTATGGAATCCATAATCAAAGCAATCGCAAGCTGGGACCATTCATAAAATTTAATTCTGCAGCCATACCTAATGAACTGATTGAATCGGAATTATTTGGCTTTGAGAAAGGAGCCTTTACGGGGGCAAATAAATCTAAACCGGGAAAGGTGGAAGAAGCTGATGGGGGAACATTATTTTTTGATGAAATAGGAGATATGAACTTGAAAGCTCAGGCAAAGATATTGAGATTGATCCAGGAAGGAGAATTTGAAAGACTGGGAGATAATAAAGTTCGTAAAATAGACATCAGAATATTAGCAGCGACCCATCGTAATCTGGAAGAAATGGTTCAGGAGAGCGAATTTAGAGAAGATCTATACTATAGACTGAATGTGTTGCCTATCGAGTCTCCCTCACTACGGGAACGCCCTGAAGATATTCCGCTATTACTTGAACATTTTTCGGTTCAGATAGCACAGGAGCAGGGAGTAAATAAAAAGAATTTTTCCAGTGATGCTCAGATAGCAATTGCAGGTAGAACTTTTCCGGGCAACGTGCGGCAATTGCGTAATCTGGTGGAGAGACTATATGTGATGGTTGATACTGAACAAATAACAACTGACGACCTGGAATTTATCTTTCAAAACAAGGAAGAGAATGATTTCTGGAATGAAACAGTAGATTTTAAGGAAAAGAAAAGACAATTTGAAATAAAGTATTTGACTAATCAAATCAGATTACATAATAATAATTTATCTCAAACAGCCCGGGCATTGGGTTTGCAGGTGAGTAATCTTTCCAGAAAGATCAAAGATCTTAATCTGGAAGTAAATTAAGGAGAATAATTATGAAAGGAAAGTGGTT
>JAVCCT010000242.1 GCA_030765325.1 Candidatus Stygibacter frigidus
AAAATAGTGATAGTCGAGGAAGATGGAATACCTGTCATCCTTCAGTTTCTTTAGTCTAACCTTCACCTTATAATTGGTGTTGGTAATTCTCTTTTTTATTTTATCAATTTCCATGACGCAGTATAAAAAAGTGTCCAGAAAAGTGTCCAGTTATTTCCTAAATAATGACAGTTAAAGAAAGGTAAGGAAAAAGATGCTAACAATTTATACTATCATAATACATTGAAATAGAATAAAATAGAAACAATAAGAAGCTATATGAAAAGCAATGATAATAATGGCGGAGAGTCAGGGATTCGAACCCTGGGTACGCGAGGCGTACAACGGTTTTCGAGACCGCCCCGTTCGACCACTCCGGCAACTCTCCGCAATCTATCTTTTACTATTGAAATAATCCTTAAGAATTTGGGAACATTCCTCTTCCAGAACTCCTGAAATCACTTGAGGATTATGGTTAAGTCGTTTATCTTTGAGGACATGATACAATGATCCTGAGCCACCTGCTTTGGGGTCAGGGCAACCATATACCACTTTACCTATCCGGCTGAGCACAATCAATCCAGAACACATTATACATGGCTCAAGGGTTACGTAGAGAGTATAATTGTAAAGGAATTTCTTCCCATCAGCAAGAGCCTGTTCAATGACAAGCTTTTCTGCATGACCGAGAGGGTTTTGGTTGTGTCGGGTTTGATTTGCTGCTTTGGCTATAATATTATTATCATCATCAACAAGAACAGCCCCGACTGGGATTTCATCGAGCTGGGCAGCCCGAGAAGCCTCAGTCAGGGCAATTCTCATATAATATTCGTCGTTATGCACTAATCGCTTGTTTTAAGATGTTTGAAGTAGTCTGAGTCCGTAGTCATGATCAAAGTACCTTTTTTCTGAATAGTATTTTTATAGGTTTCCAGAGTTTTGCTGAATTCATAAAACTCAGGATCCTGTTTATATGCCTTGGCATATATATCCAGGGCAGCGGCATCAGCTTCACCAATGATCTGTTGAGCAGTTTTGAAGGCTTCAGATTCTATCTGATCAAGTTCTCTTTTTCTTTTACCGCGAATTTCTGCAGCTTCACCTTCACCAGTAGAGCGATATTTGGCAGCGATCTTATTACGCTCAGATATCATACGAGCATAAACCTTTTCACGGACTTCATCATTATAATTAAGTCTTTTGATTTTAAGATCAATGAGTTTGATCCCATAATCAAGGATCTGAATGGAACTGGTATTGAAAATCTCATCTTCGATCTTTTCTCTACCTGTTTGAATAGTATCAATCGCTCTGATCTCATCTTCAGAACTATCTTCAAATTCTGAGGTGAATTGCAACTCTCGACTGGAATTACGGACGATTTCAATCAATTTATTTGAGCTTACAACGTCACGGGTAGTACCTGATACAATATCATCCAGTCTACTGTGAGCAAAAGTCTCACTACGCGTAGTCTGGTAGAATTTAAGAGGGTCCACTATCTGCCAGCGAGCATAAGAATCCAGCCATATATAGCGTTTATCTGCTGTAGGTATTTGTTTGGGATCTCCGTCCCATTCCAGAATTCTTTTTTCGAAGAAATGAACTTTCTGGATAAAAGGAATTTTAAAATGCAGTCCCGCATTACTTATCGCTCCACCTACAGGTTCACCAAATTGTGTGATGATCACCTGCTGACGTTCATCGAGAACATAAAAAGCATTCAGGAGAAGAATTACAACTACTATAAGTATTATGATCAATCCTTTATGTTTCATTTTTGCACCCCCTTATCAAGATTAAGCAGAGGTAATAATCCCTCCAGTTTATCATCGATAATGAATAGTTTATCAATAGTGGGAATAATTTCCTGCATTGTTTCCAGATAAAGTCTCTTGCGGGTAACTGATTTAGATAGCTTGTATTCCTGATAAATCTGATTAAAGCGGTCAGCTTCACCTTGTGCGCGGTTCACGCGGTTCACTGCATAACCTTCAGCTTCCTGAATAGTTTGTTTGGCTTTACCACGTGCCTCGGGAATCACATTATTATATTGCTCCCAGGCTTCATTTACAATGCGTTCTTTTTCCTGTTTGGATGAATTCACGTTATCAAAGGCTGGTTTCACCTTATCTGGTGGATTTACATTCTGCAAATTAATGGTCACTATTTCCACTCCGGTTTCATAACCATCCAGTAAGCTCTGCAATTTGATCTGACCAAGGTCATTTATCTCTTTACGAGAAAGTACGATGACCTCGTCCACACTGCGATCACCCACGATTTCACGAATGGTTGCCTCAGAGCCGTCTCTGATAGTTTTTACCATATTCCTGACATTAAAGAGGAATTTTACGGGGTCTTTTATGCGGTATTGCACAATCCATTCAAGATCAGCGATATTCAGGTCACCAGTGAGCATGAGTGATTCACTGGAGAAATCCCGACTGGAATAGCGTGATTTGATTCCTGGTTGCACTGTTCGGAAGCCAAATTCTTCTTTATATACATTGGTAACTTTCACTTTTGTAAGGTTATCAACCCCAAAAGGGATTTTGAAATGAAGCCCTGGCATCGTGGTTGTGGTGTATTTTCCAAAGCGCTGGATAACACCCACTTCCTCGGGATCAATAGTATATAATCCCGTCACGAAGAAAATCAGGACAAGAATGATGATAAGAGCTGTTATCACTCTTTTTTTGGGAAATTGGGGAATAGTCTGCTTTTTCACTTTGACTTCATCAAATTCAGGCATTTAATCTCCTTGGTTAATATTTAATTCAAAATTCATTTAAACAGATAGGAAAAACCAGAGTCAAGAGATTTCTTTTTAATACTCCGGTTTTGTTCGAGAAACAAGTTCCATCTCAGTGGGATCTACCTGTATGCAGATTGCCTGCTGGATCAGATGGATTCCCACGATCACTTCAGAAGGGTTAGCAGTATCAAGCACTATCCCTTCAATACCAACATAAGGACCTTTAGTGATTTTCACAGTATATCCTTCTTTTACATAGGCATGAGGTACCACCGGAATATCAAGGCTCAGAGTATTATATATATTATTAAGATCATGCAGCAATTCACGTTCGTCAGGAACTTTTATAAAGCGGACAATAGAACCTGACCGCAGAAGTATAGATTTATCATCTACAGTACATTTAACGAAAATGTATCCCGGGAAAAGAGGTTTAGTAAATATCACCTGCCGCTTGTCATATTGTTTAACGCTTTTTTGGAGTGGAAGGTAATAGTTAAATTCTCTTTTATAGCAGTAATCAGCAAATTTTTTTTCCCAGCGTGGTTTTGTGTGGATCACAAACCATTTATCATCTGCTTCGGAGGGGTTTAACCCTCCGTTAAGCTGATGGATATCTAACTGATTATTTGAGGGCATAATCTATAATTTTACAACGTTAGGATAAGCTTCCTTAATGGCAAATCTGGTATCAAGGATTATGTTTGCTCTTTTTACAATATCCTGATAATCATACTTAGTGTGATCAGTTATGATAATGGCAAGGTCATAGTCTTCCAGATTATCCAGACTGACTGAATAATAAGTTTTTTTTGTCTGGTCGTTGTATAATTCAGGTATGTGAGGATCATTATAATCAAAATTACCCTGATTATCAGCAAGAATTTTGATCAATTCATGTATCGGTGATTCACGAGGGTCTTCGATATCTCTCTTATAGGCAGCTCCCAGAAGTATTATCTTTGCCTTGGATAGTGATTTACCCTGTTTATTTAATAGCTGCACTGCTTTGCTGATCACAAAAGAAGGCATGGAATTATTAATCTCACCAGCAAGTTCTATCAAGCGGGTATGATAATTAAATTCACGTGCTTTCCAGGTAAGATAGAAGGGATCAAGGGGTATACAGTGCCCTCCGATTCCAGGTCCTGGATAGAATGGCATAAAGCCATACGGTTTGGTTTTTGCAGCTTCGATAACTTCCCAGATATCAATTCCCATGCGATTGCAGAGAATGGTCATCTCATTTGCCAGAGCGATATTGATATTTCTGAAGGTATTTTCATAGATCTTTTCCATTTCGGCAACACTCGGTGATGAAACCAGATGTATGGGAGCGTCCAGAATTTCTTCATAGAAAGCTTTGGATACAGCATTGCATTTCGCCGTAACGCCACCTACTACTTTGGGGGTATTATAAGTTTTGTAATCACGATTTCCGGGATCAACACGTTCTGGTGAAAAAGAAACGAATACATCAACGCCTACTTGAAGCCCTTTTGCTTCTAAGGCAGGAACCACGATTTCGTTTGTTGTTCCGGGATAGGTAGTAGATTCCAGAATCACTAAGGCTTCTTTACTAACGTTTGGTGCCAGAGAATTGATGGCGTTGCACACATAGGATGAATCTGGCTGCTGATATTTATCAAGAGGGGTGGGAACAGCAATCAAGATCACATTTGCTTTTTTTAGTTGTGCATAATCATCTGTTGCGCTCAAAAGTTTCTTATCAACCAGTTCCTTAAGCTCATTATCATCAACATCTCCAATGTAATTAACACCTTTATTCACGCTTTCGATTGCGTGCCTGCTTACATCTACTCCAATAACCGTGAAACCTGCCCTGGCGACTGTAACTGCCATAGGCAAGCCCACATAACCGAGTCCAATCACTCCTACTATTGCTTTGTGACCTTTGATCTTCTGTAGAATATTTTTCACTGATTCTTCTCCTTCACCATATTTTAATATCTATAATGTTCCGGTTTATACGGACCATTTTTATCTATGCCAATATATTCTGACTGATGGTCAGTAAGTTCCGTAAGATGCACACCAAGCTTTTTCAGGTGCATACGGGCAACTTCTTCATCCAGTATTTTTGAAAGACGATATACATCTATCTCCAGATCACGGGCATAAATATCAAGCTGAGCCATTACCTGGTTTGTGAATGAATTGCTCATCACAAAAGAGGAATGCCCTGTGGCATTTCCCAGATTGACCAGTCTGCCTTCTGAAAGCAGAATAATCGATTTATCTCCAGGAAGCATGATCTCGTCAACTTGAGGTTTGATATTTCGCTTCTCTACACCAGGAGTTTCATATAGTTCAGTTACTTGAATTTCATTATCAAAGTGACCAATATTGCAGACAATTGCTTTATTTTTCATTTGCAGAATGTCAGTAGCTTTGATCACATCACAATTTCCAGTAGCAGTGACGAAGATATCACCTTTTTCCACTACTTCTTCCAGACGCACAACTTCATATCCTTCCATAGCCGCCTGCAGAGCACAGATTGGGTCTATCTCTGTGACCACGACTCTTGCTCCAAATCCTGACATTGATCTTGCACAGCCCTTGCCTACATCTCCATAACCAAATACGACTACCATTTTACCAGCGATCATGATGTCAGTAGCTCTTTTGATACCGTCAGCGAGAGATTCCCGGCAGCCATACAGATTATCAAATTTGGATTTAGTAACAGAGTCATTTACATTGATTGCGGGAAACAGAAGTGATTTTTCCTCAAGCTGCTTGTATAACCTGTGTACCCCCGTAGTGGTTTCTTCGGAAACACCTTTAATCTTTTTTGCTATATTATGCCAGCGATTAGGAAATTCCTGCATATCCTTTAGTAGGATATTCTGCAACACGGCAGATTCCTGGTT
>JAVCCT010000297.1 GCA_030765325.1 Candidatus Stygibacter frigidus
GCCCTTCACCAGAATATTTTGGTAAAGTAGTTTCTCCCCCTTATGATGTCCTTAATTCAGAGGAAGCACGGCAGCAGGTTAAAGGTAAACCTTACAGTTTTTTGCATGTTGTAAAACCGGAAGTTGATCTTCCAGCTGATCTTGATATCTATGATGAAAAAGTATATCAAAAAGGTAGAGAAAATCTTTATAATATGATCAAAAATGAAATCATGATCCAGGATGACAAACCCAGCTACTATCTTTATCAATTGATCATGGGTAGAGTTAATCAGATTGGGCTTGTGGCTGTGGCGTCTGTAGAAGATTATGAAAATAACATTATCAAAAAGCACGAGCATACCCGCGCTGTAAAAGAAGCTGACCGGATCAAACATGTGGATGCGCTCAATGCCAATACCGGTCCAGTTTTCCTTACATATCCACCAAGAACTGATATGAATGATCTGGTCTCAAAACTTATCCAGAATACGCCTTTATATGATTATGAAACCGAAGATAAAATAAATCACATCATCTGGAAAATCGATCAGGAAGAGATTGTAAATAAGATCACTGCAATATTTGCTGATATAAAATACCTCTACGTAGCTGATGGGCATCATCGTTCTGCTTCTGCCACAAAAGTTGGTCAACAGCGTAGAGCAGCTAATCCTGATCATACTGGTGAAGAAGAATATAATTACTTCCTCAGCGTGATCTTCCCCGCTAACCAGTTATATATCATGGATTACAACCGCATTGTCAACGACCTTAATGGCTTATCTGAGAGCGAATTCCTCGCTAAAGTTGAGAAAAACTTCGTTGTTGAAAAACAAATGACAGAATATAATCCAGAAGGACAGCATCATTTTGGTATGTATATTGGTGGAGCATGGTATAAACTCACCGCCAGACATGGAAGTTTCCCTGAAGCTGATCCTGTATTGAGTCTGGATGTTTCAATATTGCAAAATAATCTGCTCTCCCCTATTCTTGGTATTGGTGATCCACGTCATGACAAAAGAATAGATTTTGTCGGTGGTATCCGTGGTCTAAAAGAACTTTCAAATCGCGTTGATGCTGGTGAAGCAGTTGCATTCTCGGTGTTCCCGACTTCCATAAAACAGTTAATGGAAATTGCAGATGCGGGAGAAGTTATGCCTCCAAAATCTACCTGGTTTGAACCAAAACTTCGCTCCGGCGTCGTTGTTCATCTGCTTGACTAAGTATAATTATTTTGAAATAAATAAACGACCTGCCGGAATCCCGGCAGGTTTATTTTATCAGGAAGTGTTATGAAATATTATTATCTCGAAAGTCTCGGTTGCCCCAAAAATCTGGTCGATAGTGAAATCTTTGCCGGCATTATTGAAAATAATGACTACCAGGCTACTTCAGACCCCTCTCTTGCAGAAGTGATAATCATCAATACCTGCGGCTTTATACTCGATGCCAAGCAGGAAGCTATTGATACTATCTTAGCCCTTTCTGAATTAAAAAAAACCGGCGTATGCACTAAACTAATAGCTACAGGCTGCCTCATTAGACGCTATTTTAATGATATCAAAAGGGATATTCCAGAAATTGATCATTTGATTGATCTTAAGGATTTTCCCAGCTTCTCTGATATTTTTACTGCACCATATAATCTTAAACGACGCCAACTCACTCCTGCTCATTATGCTTATCTACGTATTAGTGATGGCTGCAATAATCACTGTTCATACTGTGCGATTCCATCTATCAGGGGAAAACTCATTAGTGAACCTCTTGATCTACTTGTAGCTCAAGCTCGCGAAATGGCTGCCTCTGGTGTAAAAGAATTAATCGTTACTGCTCAGGATACCACTCAATATGGATATGACTGGGACAATAAATCCCATTTGATTGAATTACTCACAGAATTGGAAAATATCTCAGACCTTAATTGGATTAGATTGCTCTACCTCCATCCTGCCCATCTTTCTAATGAATTGATAGACCATATCTGCCAAAGCGATAAAATATGCCACTACTTTGAAATACCTCTACAGCATGCAGCAGATCATTTACTGGAAGACATGAATCGCAAGGTTGATCAAAAGCGGATACGTGAAATAATTTCTCGTATTAGAAATAATGATCCTCAAGCAGCAATACGCACTACTTTTATAGTAGGACATCCTGGCGAAACGGAACAGGATTATGAAGTATTAATGGATTTCATAGAAGAAATGCGCTTTGATAGATTAGGTGTTTTCACCTATTCAGAAGAAGAAGGTACTCCCTCAGCAGCCCTGCCCGATAAAATTGATGATGATACTGCTGAATTAAGACGTGATCAATTAATGGCTATCCAGATGGAAATTTCCAAGATCGCCATGAACAGATATTATAAAAAAGTGATCAGAGTAATAATTGACGAAAAAAGTGATGATAAAGAATTTGATTATATTGGCAGAACAGCTTATGATTGCCCGGAAATAGATGGGGTTGTTTATCTTTATGGTGATGCCAAACCAGGTGAGTTCAAAGATGTTAACATTATTGATACCTGGGAATATGATCTCGTGGGTAAAATATTAACTGGAAAGGAAGAAGATAATGAATAAAAAAATCGCTCTAACTGGTATTAAACCAACTGGAAATCCCCATATAGGAAATTATTTTGGAGCTATCAAACCAGCACTCCAACTCTCTGCTCAATATGAGACCCGCTATTTCATAGCTGATTACCACGCCTTGAACCAGACAAAAGACCCCGCTGTGCTACGTGAACAAATCTATGAGATTGCTGCCGCCTGGCTTGCTTGCGGTCTCGATCCTGAGCATAACCTTATCTATAAGCAATCTGCTGTACCTCAAACTTTTGAACTTAACACTATTTTGCTGGCTTTCACCCCCAAAGGGCTGATGAATAGAGCTCATGCCTATAAAGCAATGGTGCAATCTAATAATGAACTTAATAGAGACCCTGATGATGGAGTGAATATGGGATTATTCACTTATCCCGTTCTGATGAGTGCTGATATCCTGCTCTTTGATGCTGATGTGGTACCTGTGGGTTCAGATCAGCAGCAGCATCTGGAAATGGCAACTGATATCGCTGAAGTGATCAACCGTAATTATAATAAAGAAGTCCTCAAAGTGCCCCAGGCTCTGATCCATAAAGATACCGGGATCATAGTCGGCTTAGATGGTCGTAAAATGAGCAAAAGCTATAATAACACCATCCCTATGTTCCTTCCCGAAAAGAAACTGCGTAAACTCATCATGAAAATAGTTACCAATAGCCAGACGATTGAAGAACCCAAAGACCCCGATTCCTGCAATGTATTTGCTCTGTATAAACTTTTTGCAGACCAGCAGCAGCAGGAAGATATGAAAAAACGTTACCATGCCGGTGGTTTAGGCTGGGGTCATGCCAAACAGGCACTTTTTGAAATAATCAATGAAACTGTTAAACCTTTCAGAGAAGAATATAATCGCCTCATGGCAGATAAAGGACACATTGATGATATTCTGGAAAAAGGCTCAGCCCAAGCCAGAGACCTTGCTGAACAAAAACTCATTTTCCTCCGCAAAGAGGTTGGAGTTAAGTAATTCAGAATACTTTATCTAATTTATCTTCCAAAAAAATGATCATATCCCTGCCTGCAGGTCATCCTATTAGCACCTATATCCCTTTAATTATAACACCTTCAGAACACCTGACCTCAATGATATTGAATTGACCTCAACTTTTTTATAAAGGGGTCATACAATATTTACAATAATTACACATAACCCCTTTAATAACAGCAAGTATAAGCTTTAATGGCAATCGCTTTCTTAACACCATTAAACCTGATATTCCCAATATTGGTGTCAGGTGTATTTCTTTAACTCAA
>JAVCCT010000054.1 GCA_030765325.1 Candidatus Stygibacter frigidus
AAGAGAAATTTTTAGGTATTTACTTACAATACTGGCAGGGACACTGCTGGTAAGTTGTTCCAGTTCAGGGGCAAAAGACCTGGACTTTTATTTATATGGAGAATACACAAATACTACCGGGACAAATCCTGAGTTTACACTTATTGACGAACTTACTGATAATGAAGTTTATTTTGACGGACAACCGGAATTTGTGGTAGATGTACCCGGTATAACGTTGACAATGAATAATTTATCAATATATGAAGGTGATGAAAATTACCATATAGACGATATGGAAGTGGAAGAAAAAGTTAGCGATGAATGGATCTGGTATCCAGAATTTGAGGTGGGATTTGATAATTTAACCACACTTGGGGTGGTTTTGGTACTTGATGTAAGCAATAGCCTTGGGGATGATTTTGATGATGTGCTAGCATATGCAGTGGAATTTGTGCAAGTAGTTGTGGAGAATTCTAAAGATGTGCAGATTGGGGTTGTGAGTTTTTCTAACACATTGCAATTTATCGAACCAGGGGCTGATATTTCTGAGATAGAAGATTTTATTTCAAACCAGCAGATGGGTGTCTATACCAAATTATATGATGCCATTGAAATGGGGATTGATTTATTAAGTGATCTGGAAGTAGATGGCAAAGCTCTTGTGACTTTTACTGATGGGAGAGATAACTATTCTGTGCTGACACCAGATGAACTGGAAGTAAATTTGAATGATGCCGGAATCCGCAGTTATACAATGGGACTGGAAGGTAATGGAGGAGTTGATGAAATGGTTTTGGATGAATTGGCAGTAAATGGGCAATACAGGTTAACCTCCTCCAAAAGCGATCTGAGGAAAATATTCCAGTTCTTTGCTGAATCTGTATCCAATGTATATCAAATATCATATAGACGCAGCAGTCAGGTGATAGCAAATCCACGCCAAATTAGATTTAAATTTATAGATCAACAATAGACAAGGAGAATAGATGAAGAAGTTAATACTATTGATCATCCTGATCGGTGCATTTTCATTATATGCAGTGGAAAAAATAGATATTCTGGATAATGATCCATTTCCACTCACACATTGGCTTTCAGCAGCAGAAGCAGCTCATTGGGATGAAGTTGGCAGAAATTTTTATGAAACAGATCCGCCAGTGGGACCCGTGCACAATGTGGCGGAATTTGAACAGATGGAAGGAGTGTTGATCCGCTATCCATTTGGGATTCCCATGAGCTTGATAGTGGCAATGAGTGAACAAACCAAGGTGGTTACAATTGTAAGCAGCACGTCTCAGCAGAATACTGTATTAAGCCAATATAATTCTCAAGGAGTCAATACTGCTAATTGCGAATTTCTGATAGCCCCCACAGATAGCTATTGGACAAGAGATTATGGACCCTGGTATGTGATAGATGGTGTGGGAGAATTTGGAATAACAAATTTCCCTTATAATCGTCCCCGACCTAATGATAATGATATTCCGATTGAAGTAGCAGATTATCTGGGAATCAATTTATTTGGCATGAATGTTATCCATACTGGTGGTGATTATATGACTGATGGTCTGGGAATTTCTGCTTCTACCAATCTGGTTGATGATGAAAATTCCATAACAAATGCAGAAATTGATCAAAGAATGCTCGATTATCTGGGAATTCAAACCTATTATATAGTGGATGACCCTAATAATACTTATATTGATCATATCGACTGTTGGGGTAAATTCCTGGATGTGGATAAAGTTCTGATCAGAGAAGTTCCTACTTCCCATGCTCAATATGATGAAATCGAGGCAGTAGCAGATTATTTTGCTAATGAAGTATCCTCTTACGGTAATAACTACCAGGTTTTCCGGGTTAATACACCTAATAATCAGCCTTTACCAATTCCCTGATCTTGAATGATCATGTTTATGTTCCTACAGTTAGCAGCCAGTATGATGATGATGCAATCGCTGCCTATGAGGCAGCAATGCCGGGATACACGATTGTTGGAGTGCCTGATGGTGGTGCTGGTTGGGAATCTACTGATGCTTTGCATTGCCGCACTAAAGGCATAGCTGATCGGCAGATGCTCTATATCCATCACCTGCCTTTGCTGGATGATCAGCCTGCTGATATAGACCTCACTATTAGTGCAGAACTTACTGCCTATAGCGGTGCAGACCTGCTGGCAAATGAAATTATCCTCCATTACGCTGTTGGCGAAAATGAATATAATGAAGTAACTATGACAAATACAGAAGATAATATTTGGTCAGCAGATATTCCCGGTCAACCAAGTGGCTCTGTGGTGCACTATTATATTAGTGCCATGGATGGTGATGGTAATGCGGCTACGCATCCATTGATCGGTGAACCTGATCCCCATGAGTATTATGCTGGTGGCGTTCAAGCTCCTCAATTGGATTATACACCTTCTGAAATTGAAATCGTGATGACAAGTGATACTACTGAGGTGAGAACCATGGAACTTACAAATAGTGGTGGTGGGGAGCTCGATTACTCAATCGAATTTATGGAAACTACCCGTGATATCTCAGGCTGTTATGTGTCATGCGGGAGTGAATTCTTTAGCCCGGGAGAAACTATTGAACTGGATTTTACTGTGTATAATGAAAGCAGTGATAGTGAATGGATAAATGAAGTGGAGATAGTATTCCCTGATGGTTTTGATATAGAAGATGCAACTGATTTTATCGGAGGTTCTGGTGGAGCATTAGAATATGATGGCACCCATGGAAATGCTGCTGCTATTAGCTGGTTTGGTGAAACTCACAGTGGTTTTGGTGTTCTAAAGGATGGAGAATCTGCCAGTGGTACTGTGGAAATAAATATTGCTGATGACTTCTCAGGTAATGCTTTACTTGCCTGGACTATTAATGGTGATAATTATGGTTCTGCTCCGCACAGTGTGTCTGGTGATATAGAGCTGGAAATGTATGGTGGACCTGTAAGCTGGATTACTGCTGATCAATTAGGCGGACAGCTCTGGGCTCAGGAAAGTGATGAGATCACTCTCAATTTTGATCCTACAGATCTTCTGGATGGTGATTATACCTGCAATATAGTTGTAAGCTGGAATGATGCAGAAACCATTATCCCCGTAATGTTGACCGTATTATCAATGCCTGCTGATGAAAATGAGATAGCGCCCCTGATCACCTCAGCAGTAGTATATCCTAATCCTTTCAATGGTAATGGTCAGCGTGATCAAATCACCCTTGATTTTAACATAGCTGAAACCGTGAATGATTTCCAGATAGCAGTTTATAACTTGAAAGGACAAAAGGTAGCTGAACTGTATCAAGGAGAAATGTCACAAGGTGAACATCAGATATACTGGAATGGAAAAACCACATCAGGTCAGCAAGTAGCAGCAGGATTATATTTCTATAAATTAAGCAGCAAAGAATTCAGCATCTACAAAAAAGCAATAATATTGAAATAATTCAAGTGGACTAAGCGGACGCAGTGGACGTAGTGGACACAGTTAACAAAATCTACTGTGTCCGCTATGTCCGCTGCGTCCGCTTCCTCAAAAATCCATTCTTGACAGAAAATATAAGATTTTTATAAACAAGACAATATGTTCATGGGGATTATTATGAAATATATCGGAGCGCACGTGAGTGCAGGCGGGGGTTTGGAAAATGCCCCTGAGAATGCCAGAAAGATTGGTGCAAAAGCATTTGCTTTATTTACTAAAAATCAGAAACAGTGGTTTGCCAGCCCTCTGGAAGAAGAAAGCATTAGATTATTTAGGCAAAGATGTGAACAGTATGATATAACTCCCGATTTCATATTACCCCATGCCAGCTATCTGGTCAATATTGGCAGTCCTGAGCCGGATAAATTGAAAATCTCTCATAATTCCCTGATTGAAGAAATTAAACGTTGCGAATCATTAGGACTTAAGTATTTAAATATCCATCCGGGAGCTCATAAAAATCTGGTTTCAGAAGATGATTGCCTGCAGATTTGTGCTGAGACGATCAATTTATGCCATCAGAAAACAGAAAATCTTTGCATTGTAGTAGAAAACACTGCCGGGCAGGGAACCCGGATGGGATACAAGTTTGAGCATTTAAACCGTATTATTGAGTTAGTGGATGATAAAGAGCGGATCGGAGTCTGCCTGGATACATGTCATACCTTTGGAGCTGGATTTGATCTGCGCACGCAGGTTGCCTGTGACAAAACCTTCTCAGAATTTGCCAGTATTGTAGGATTCAAATGGCTGCGGGGTATGCATCTGAACGATTCCAAGATCGAATTAGGCTCACGTAAAGATCGCCATGCTCCAATTGGTGAAGGATTGATTGGCAAAACATGTTTTGAATACATTATGCAGGATAATAGATTTGACGAAATTCCCCTGATATTAGAGACTCCAGAACCAGAAAAATGGCAGGCAGAAATAGAAATGCTTTATGGTATGAGTAAGGAGAGTAAAATATGATCAAGATCAGAAAAGCAGAAAGCAAAGATCTGCGGCAAATATCCTATATCCATGTAGATACCTGGCGGGATGCCTATCGAGGAATAGTAGATAGTTACGTTCTTGGGAAGCTGTCTTATGGGCGCTCTCAGGATAACTGGAAAAACTGTATGGCAAAATTGAGTGATCATTTTTATGTGGCAGAAAAAGATGATATGGTGGTAGGATTTATCACAGGAGGCACACTGCGTGAGGAAGAGCTGCTCTATGAAGCCGAGGTTTATGCCATGTATATATTGCCGGAATTTCAAAGGCAGGGGATTGGTACAATGCTATTGGATAAGATTGTATACGATTTTCATCATCAGGGCTGGGGTCAGTTCCTCATCTGGTGTCTGGAAAAAAATCCTGCCAGAGCTTTTTACGAGTCTCTGGGCGGAGTACACAAGCAAACCGCACAAATCATTATCGGTGGAAGAAGGCTGATCAAATTCGGCTACCTTTTTGAAACTGATACATTCCTTCACAGAAAAGATAAAGAAGATTAATCAGAGTAAATCATTAAACTGACAGAACAATTGTATAGTTAAATAAAACCTTAAATATTATAAAATAGCAGCACTTTTATAAATTTTCTTAAATACTTCTGACATTACAGGTAAAACCACCCTAAAAAGCCATTAAACACCTTCCATGGAAACAAGTTAGTGCCTATAAGGCAGAACAACATAGCACTATCTAACAAAAAAATGTCACTATGTGCTAAGTTGTTCCGGCTTTTGTTTGCCTCTTAGGGGATATGAATGGAACGTAAATGATAGGAATAAGTGAAATACTGAAGAGACTGTTCAACCTAAGTAATTGATATCATTGCAGATTTGCGTATTTTTCTGCCAAAAAGTGCACATATTCATCATATTTGTCAATTTCAGGGAATTGACATTTTTCCCGTAGGGAATATTTATTTGTAG
>JAVCCT010000165.1 GCA_030765325.1 Candidatus Stygibacter frigidus
TCCTATGACAGAAGGTGAAGCACGTAATATACTGGCGAAATTCTTGTTTCGGGGAGATGATGTTTTCAAGAAGATTGCAGTACTTTCCGGTGGTGAAAAAGTAAGATTGCGTATCTGCTTTTTGATGCACAGCAATCTTAATCTTTTGATGCTTGATGAGCCTACGAATCACCTTGATATTGAATCCAGAGAAATGATAGAAGAAGCTCTTGAGGAATTTAAAGGATCAATTCTATTTATCTCTCATGATCGCTATTTCATCAATAAAATTGCCCATTCCATTGTCGCTCTGGAAAATTACTCATTGAAAAGATATGAAGGTAATTATGATTACTATCGTCATAAGATCAAACAGAAAAATAATCAGCAAATTCAAAAACCCATGACTGCTGCCAAACCTAAAACCCGGACTAATCGTAAAGTGAATCCCATTCTGCTTGATCAACTGGAAAAAGAGATCGAAAAAATGGAACTCAAAAAGCAGGATATTGTGAGTGAAATGGAAATGCACTCCACGGACTATCAGAAATTGATGGAATTGCAGCTTATAACAGAAGAATGTGATATCCATCTGGAAAAATTACTCCAGAGATGGGAAGAATTATTAAAAACCTGATAAAAGGAAAATAAAATGAAAAAATCAGTTAAACAAACTCATCTGGAAAAGCAGGTTCTTAAGAAACTATCTGCTGTATCCCGAAATATTGCTGAGTATATGTTTATGGATGAAGAGATATTGGCATTGCAGGATTATGCAAATATAGTATCTATCAAGAGACTGGGCTTTAATGACCATGGTCCCGTACACATGCTCAAGGCAACTTTAAATGCTCTCACTATGCTTGACCTGCTGGTAGATGCCGGCATTGATCTCAATCTCAAAAGCGAGGGTATAGGTGATAATGAGGACAGCCGGGTAGTGGTGTTGATAGCCACTTTGCTGCATGATATTGGCATGACCGTATCTCGTGATAGACACGAATTCATGAGTGTGAATCTGGCACTGCCAATTGTTAATCGGATATTAGAAAACTATTATCCAAATGATATGACCAGGCGGGTGATCCTGCGTTCAATAATACTGGAAGGTATTCTGGGGCATATGGCAACTCAGAAGATCCAGTCATTGGAAGCTGGACTGGTATTAATTGGTGATGGCTGTGATATGGAGCAGGGACGGGCAAGGATTTCTTTAAAGCTGGCTGATATTGCCCGGCGGGGGGATATTCACCGCTATTCATCCAGTGCTATTAAGAAAGTAAAAATTGTCAGAGGTGATATCAGACCCATTAAAATAGAGGTTCAAATGGTTGAGTCAGTAGGCTTTTTCCAAATCGAAGAAGTGCTATATCCCAAAATATTATCCAGCCCCGTCAAGAAATATATCGAACTCACTGCCGGTGTGATCGGCAGAGAGATGAAGCAGTACCTGTAAGGAGGTAACATGATAGATTACGTTACAAAACCGGCATTATTCCTTGATCTGGACGATACTGTCCGCTATAGTAAAAAAGGGGATTATATTAATAGCCCTGCTGATATTGTCCTTTTTGAAGGCGCAGAAGAAACTATCTGGGGTTATAAGAATGAAGGATTTCTGGTCTGCGGTATCACTAATCAGGGCGGGATAGCCTATGCACATAAAACTCCAGAGGATAATGAAGCAGAATTAGCTCAAACCCGTATGTTATTTAAAAAAGACCCTTTTGATATGATCATGTCCTGCTATTTTATGCCCGGAGGAAAGGTATTTCCCTATAATCACCGTTCTTTACTGCGAAAACCTGATGTCGGAATGCTGGTTCAGTGCGAATTGCAAGCCTGGCAGCAGGGGATTATCATCGACTGGGCAAAAAGCATAATGGTGGGTGATCGAGATACTGACGAGCAATGCGCTCTTAATGCCGGTATTCAGTTCAGTTGGGCAGCAGATTTCTTCTTCCGCTAATGCAAATTCTCAAATATATCTAATTTCTCTTTAAGATCCTTGATTTCGTCTCTGAGTTCTTTGATCCTGAATTCTCTATTGACCATTACACTAAACTGATGATTAAGCTCATTATATTTCTTTTGTATCTCGGCAGTCTTTTCTTCAACCAGCTCTGCCAGATGATCACGATGTATTCGTAACTCGTTTTCCACTTTTTTGCGCTCTGTGATGTCCACGATTGCCGCATATAATCTTTTCCAATCTTTTTCATTTCCAGGGGCAATATTCACAGTTATCTCTACATCCATCAATTTTCCATTCAGCGTCTTTTGCTCTGTTTCTGCTACAAATGGTTTCTCATTTGAATATAGCCAGCAAATCTCATCCTTCATTGTCTCTATAGCGCGCTCAGTAAACATTTTATTTAAAGAAATCATAAATTCCTGATTTGAGCTAGCCTCATACATTTCTACGGTTTTTTGATTTACTCTGATCACTTTCACCATTTCAGCGCATTTGAACAATTCCTCTGGATTATCTTCAAAATGGGAATTAAGGTCTTTTCTGGCTTCAGGTGGTAAATTGTCTAAGTAAAACTTAAGTTCAGAGCCGTCTTCCTCCCAGAGAGAAATAGGTGAATTTTCAAAAAGACTCCTGAATTTGTTCTCATTAGATTCCAGCTTATCCATTAATAGTTTTCTTTCACTAATATCATTGATAAACACAAATTTATAATTTATTCCAGCAAACTCCTGATGCTGGAGCATTATCTCCACCAGCAGATTTTCCCCACTTTTTCGCCTAAGCTCAATATCATATTTCTTAAAATCTTCATTTTGCACTTCCTGCCAAAATTCTTCACTATTTCCCTGATACCCGGCAGGAATGATATTTTCCCAGTTATATTCATTCATCTGCTCTCTGCTGTAACCCAGCATCTTGCAGCCATAATCATTCACATAAAGAAGCTCTTGAACACCATTCAGCCAGTATGTACCTATTCTGGCATACATTAGTGAGTATTTAAAAAGATTCAGTATATTTTCATGATTTTTATATTCTGAGATGTTTCTTCCAGTTCCAACTAATTCACGTAAATTGGCTTTTTGATCAAAAAGAGCTTTCACATTCCAATCCAGCCAGATTGCATTATCTCCGATTATCAAACTCTCCTGAAAATGGACAAAGCTTTCATCAGGAGTTAAACCCAAAATTTTGTTTTTCACTTTTTCAATATCTGCAGAGAGCACCCGAGAAAATATCTCTGTCCCTTCTAAATCAATATTTGGTTCAGCAAATGTCTGCATATATGTTTTGTTAGCATAGATGATGCGGTATTGTGAATCAGTAATAACCACAAAATCTTCTGGATTATCAATAATATTCAAATAATCTCGATCAGTACTTCTCATAATACCTCACCCCACTATAATAATTAACAAGGACTAATAAATTATATTTACTGACTTATTGTCAAATATTTTTTTACTGTACTTAGCATCCCCCCGGAATTAATTTATAACTTGCCTTTGATAATTTTGTTGTGTATCTGTCGTCACCATCCGGGAGGTCTATCGACCATCCAGGAGGTAACTTAGCTTTGTTCAAGACTTCCCATCTGAAACCTTCTGGATGGTCGGAGACCTCCTGAATGGTTGACCCTTTTCAACATATATTATCTCCATTAGTTCCAGTTATTTAGAACTATTAGAATTGATATAAAACAGGGGGATGCCAGTTTTTTTACTGTACTTAGCATCCCCCCGGAATTAATTTATAACTTGCCTTTGATAATTTTGTTGTGCATCTGTCGTCACCATCCGGGAGGTCTATCGACCATCCAGAAGGTAACTTAGCTTTGTTCAAGACCTCCCATCTCCAACCTTCCGGATGGTCGGAGACCTCCTGAATGGTTGACCCTTTTCAACACATATTATCTCCTTTAGCTCCAGTTATTTAGACCTGTTAGAATTGATAAAAACCAGCGGGATGCCAGTAATCATAAACCGGAATACTCACGAAATTAGAAACTGTCCAATTCCCATCAGTCAAGACCTTACGAATGTCGATTGACACCGCAATGGTTGATCGTGGGATAGAAGCTTATAACTCTTATCAATTAATACGTTTAGCAATAAATCTCTTGATCATAACAGTCAACATTGCGAAGGGCTAAAGTCCATTCGCAAGGTCTTAGAAAGGCACTGGGCTTAGTTTATTGGATGATAATCTGGGGTCTGATAACTCCAGCGCGGATTTGGGTATGCCCATCTATGAATATTTGTGAGCCGATATTTTTCTGGAAAAACTTACAATATTCTTCTGGAAGGGGGAAATTACCAAAACCTTGCGTAATTACGATAGGTAAGGGGATATTTTCATTTCCAGTAAGCGCTACTCCAATATCTTCACCAGTGAAAGCTGTGAGTTGACGATAATGGATGGAAGGGGCAATCACACCTTTATAACCTAAATCAGCAATTTTATTTAATCCTTCCAGATCAATCTGCTGATTGATCACCAGGATCGCATTTCCCACAGGTGCTTTTACCTGGCTGATATTTTCATAATACTGCAATGTTCCCATCGCTTGAGAGCCAAAACCCACTATACCCTGGATATTGTATCCAGAATACTTGATATCCACTTCCCGGGCAGGCATGATATTGATAACTTCACCGGTAATGCCGGCATAATGCCTGAGCGGCTTCTTATTATAATGGATGGTAATAGTTCCTTTTTTGATATCTATATCCGTAACAGAACCAGTTGCTGGAGCTAACATTGAATTATATTTAGCAGAATCTGGCTGTCTATCAACGGGGTCAGCCATTTTATCAGCACTCATTTTATCCGCCATCACAGCCTGAGTTTTATTTGCCCGATCAATCCTGCAGGCAGCCAGAAGATCTCCAGTATAGACAAAATCACCTTCACGAACTTTCAGATATCCCTTTAAGTGCTTGGGTTTGATACCTAAGCGATCAGAGATTTTAACTTTAACAGGTTTTTCAGAGTAATCTTGAACTTCGTGGAGGATAAGCGTACCGGACTCAAAGTTAATATTTTCAATCACTCCACGCACAGGGGAGACAAAATGATCAGCATAGCCATACATCTGCTCTTTAACGGAAAGTTTGGCGCGCTGCACGATCTTCTGACCAATCTTGATAATATCACCCACCTTCACTAATAAACTTTCAACGAAGTTCTCCTTGGTCAATCCGGGCATTTTCCCTTCAAAAAGAGTGATAATATATAAGCGGGGAGGATCACTGAGATTTTCGGCCACTACGTGATCGGGATTTACCTGATCATTTAGCTTTACCAGAATATCACCCAGATAGGGCAGCTTCACTTTTCTAATGAATTCACCTTGATGAATTGGACTTATAATTTTCTGGAGAGGGAAAACCTCACTAAGCTGAGCATGAGTTTTTGAAAATTCGTACTGACTGGTGATAATCTCAATATCATTTTCACCTTCCGAGAAGGTAGTATCAATATATATCGGTAAAGCAGAATCAAGGGTAAATTCGCTCTCATCATCATTTAGAATATAGCCTTTACTCAAGGAAATTGTCATATGGCGTTTAGCCTCAGCTACAGGGATAAAATACCTCTTCCCGGAAATCACTTCCAGCTGCTGATCTGCATAGCTGATAGTCATCACATGTTTATCTTTTTTCCATTTATAAGTCTGAGGTCTGATGTGCCAGCCTAATTTCTGCAGGCAACTATCAAAAAGGAGTCTGGCAGCAGCATCCTGATCTATTTGGGCAAGTTTACCCAGATGCGGCGTGATGAATTCCCGATCGCGATAGATCAAGGTGAGTCCCTGAGTTTGCAAACCATCACTGATAAGCATTAGAGCCTGGTTCTCATTTTGAGTATGCGAGATCACACCTCCGGCACCTATGGCAAATTTATAATCGTGCAGAAAGAATTTCTCCTTTTTCTGTTCATCCACGAAGTAAAATTTAGACACCATATTCTCAATTTCTTTATGATTAGTCAGGCGATCAAGGTAGCCAATTCTGGCAGTATTGAAGTTCATTTCCAGATGCTGCTCTCTTGCCAGATAGAGTGCTGCGCGAGCCAAAATATGCTCAATATAGAGCATACTGGTATCCTGGGGATTACAGGTAGGATAGAGCATCTTATCTGCAATATAATCAGCGATAAAATCAAGATCAGTATCTGAGCCAAAATACTCGGTAATAAATGACAAACCAGCATCTTTAAGCACGTTTGCTATGCTGTAGCTCATGCCATAATTAGCAGAGACGGTGCGATAGAATTTCCCTTTTAGGTTAGAAAACACATCTGTGGTAGCACCACCAATATCAACCATGATCACATCACCATCCAGATTCTTGTGCAGCAGTTCAATGGCATTCAATACAGCTTTGGGCGTGGGAATAATATCATCATCAACCTTTTCCACTACTTTGGCATATCCTGGAGCTTGTTCCATTACGTAGTTCATAAATAAATTATGAATCAGATCACGAGCGGGACCATGGTTCTCAGTTTTCAGATCGGGTCTCACGTTATCAACTAAATGCAGGGTAAAGCGTTTTGCCAGAATACCGCTTATCAGTTTTCTGGCTTCTATATTACCAGCAAAGATCAATGGAATGGGGTCATCAGTAAATTTTGCCTGGGGATTTGCAAACTGGATAATTTCTGCCAGGCGAAGCACTGGAGCTATTGCTCCACCATCTGTTCCACCCGTCATCAGAATAATATCAGGATGCAGAATAGCCATAGCCTTCATCTGCTGAACAGCTGAACGCTTATCATTAACCGCAAATGTGTCCAGGATCACTGCTCCTGCGCCGAATGCACACCGTTTGGCACTGGCAGCACTATCAAAAGTAGTGAGACCAATCACCAGAATCTGCAAACCACCACCAGCGCTGCTGGTGCAGAGATAGGTGATGCCGGGGACCAGGAAATCATTTTCATTTTCTGCCAGCAAGGTCATGCCAGTATTTTTCTCCAGTAATTTGATTGCATTTACAATGCCAATATTCACATCTTCCTGGGGCTTTTCTACGCTTGTGGGAGAGTGAACTAATCCCAGTTCAGAGTATATGCCGTTTTCTTTCTTCAAAAGAAGTGCTTTAGTGGTAGTGCTGCCCACATCAGTAATTATAATCAAATTATCCATAATTTCCTCCGTCAAAAATCTATCTTGCAATTTCCAATAATACAAATATCAGTCAATTAATTATTTTTTTCTTGCATTAAATCACGTGATGTGTAAAATAATATTGGAGGCTTACATGAAATTCTGGTTAGCTTTATTTATAGTACTATTATTAGTACTTGATGTGATGTGGATGCTGGATGGTTTCCTTAATGTGCAGTACAGCAATATACTTAATAGTGATTCATATACAAATCATTCTACTTCATTTGCCTATAAAGTATTTGCTGATAAACCCCTTATCAGCTTATATTATCGGATAGTGATCTCTCTATTGATTTTGATCAGTATGATACTGGTAATTTTGTTCCTTAACAAGATGTCTCATTACAAATACCTCCTTAATGCCAGTGACCTCAAATACCGCTCATTATTTATGGAAATGAAATCCGGCTTTGCTCTGCGAAAGATTATCCGCGATAAAGATGGCAATATCGAAGACATCAGGTTTTTAGAAGTAAATCCTGCATTTCGACAGCAAACCGGTATTGAAGAAATAGATATTTCAGGAAAAACGGTCAGAGAAGTATTTTCGGAAGTTTCTGAAAGCCTGATAAATGATTACGATAAAATAGCGCGTCATGGTGGCTCATTTACCAAAATTCATGAATCAAAGGAATTGAATAGAACCTTGAGGATCACCGCTTATCAACATGAAGAAGATGTGTTTGCCACTTTAGTAGAAGATATCACTAACGAAAAAAAGATAGAAGATGAACTGGTGGAATCTAATCAGTTAAAATCTATCTTATTAGAGACTATCAATGAAGGAGTCTATTTCATTGATGAAGATCATAAGGTTTTGTGGGCTAATCAAAGAGTAGTAGATCTAATGAATTCAGATTATGAAAAGGTAGTAGGTAATAAGTGCTTTGATGCCTGGTATGCAAAAGAAAAAGCCTGCGAAAAATGTCCGGTAGATGTCACACAGAATACTCATGAACCAGCCAGGATGGAATTTATAAGTGAAGCAGGTAAATATCTGGAAATCTATTCCAATCCAGTATATAATTCTCAAGGAAAAATAAAGGGCATGGTGATCACAGTAGATGATCTCACGGACTGGAAGTCCGCTTTAGATAAATTAGAAAAGAAGCAGGAACACTTGAACCTTGCACTGGAAGTGGGCAAAATGTCCAGTTGGGAGTGGAATGCCAATGATAATAAAGTTATTCTGGAAAGAACTATTTTCGGCAAGGGAATGGCTGACCATAAATGGTCTCCCAATAAACTTGCCAGTTTTTTATATGAATCAGAACGTCATGAATTTATCGAGCAGTTGACAGCTATTTTAGCAGGTAAACTCAATGAAATGTCAGTGGAAGCAAGAATTCAAAATACTAATGGTGAATGGGAGTGGTATAATATTCTGGGCAGGATAAGGGAAGTGGATGAGGCTGGCAAACCACTTAAAATGATCGGGATTGTCTATAATATTGATAGTTTGAAAACCATTGCCCTGGAATTGGAA
>JAVCCT010000308.1 GCA_030765325.1 Candidatus Stygibacter frigidus
CTGGAACTGATCATCAAAATCGTCTATTATATGCTGATCTTGATCACTGTTGTCTGGGTATTATCATCCCTGGGCATTAAGTTGTCCGGTTTACTTGTTGCAGGTGGATTCCTGGGTATTATTGTTGGATTTGCCAGTCAGAGCATTGTTGGTAATCTGGTATCGGGAATATTTCTTACTATAGAGCGCCCCATGAAAATAGGCAATGCCGTGAATATTGATGGCACAGTTGGCATTGTGGAGGACATCAATCTTATCTCCACCCGGCTGCGAACCTTTGATGGTCTGGATATCAGAATTCCTAATGAGAAGGTTTTCACTACCAGTATCACTAATTATGTGAGTAATATTGCCCGAAGATTTGAATACTCTATTGGTATCAGGTATGAAGATGATGCGCAAAAAGCAATCCGTATTATCAAAGAATTTCTGGATAAAGAATCTTTTGTGCTGGTAAATCCTGCCCCCATGATTTTTGTAAGTAAACTTGATGATAGCTCAGTAAATATTTCAGTTAAGATGTGGAGCCCCGTAAGCCAGTGGTATACACTTTATATGCGACTTCTCTGGGAGATCAAGGATATTCTGGAACAAAATGATATCAATATCGCATTTCCACAACGAGTTATTCATTTTGCAGATAAAGAAAAAGCCCCGACTGAAAAGCCAGGGCAATAAAATACTTTCAGAATGATCTTAGTCTTTCATTTCCTTTTCCAGTTCCTGGAAAGCTTGAGAAGCCTTGAATTCATTATATAAGGCTTCTTCGTGACTGATCTGATTATAGAGATTCTTATTTACCGTCTGAGTAGGTACTGAAAGGCGAACATAAGCTTTGTATCTCTGACCATTTTCAGTATCTACTAAATAAACTTCCCGTTTTGTGACACTAGCGCCTGAAAATTCTGCATCAGCAATCAACTTCACAGCTTTATTGATGAAAGAATTAACTTCAGGATTCTGATATCCGCTTTCGGAAGCAAACTTTTTGATCATTCCTTCTACTTTGGTATTCACATATAAAGTTGCGTCAAAGTAAGCATTAGTCTTAGCACCATCAATTGCCATCTCTTCACTTACCTTTGCATCCATCCCAAAGGTATGAACGTAGTTAGGATCGTCCTGGATATCATACCATTCCGGATAAGTAACCTGATGATTGAGTTTCTCTTTGGCACCGCCACAGGCAGTGAAAAGCATTGCTACCAGAATGGCAAGCAACAGGATTTGAATTTTCTTCATTTTTTCCTCCAGATATTTTAATTCGAATGAATCGACTTGTCATCCCGAACATAATCAATTGCATTGATCGGAATGATATTATGACTTTCATCTATTTTGAAGACATGCCAGCAATCACCTCTGCCGGCAGGTACATTAAAACTCTTTAATAATCGTTTTTCACCGTATATTTCCACTCTTGCTCCACTGCGCTCCAGTCCTTTTGATCTTTTGCTGCCACCATGAGAATAATCATATACTGAATACTGATAAGTACCTTGAGCTGGTTTATAAATAGTAATGGTTTCATGACCATAAGAAGAGCGGTCATCACGATCCAGAAAATCTTTGCCATCCATGGGA
The DNA here is from genome assembly GCA_030765325.1 of Candidatus Stygibacter frigidus. Classification (GTDB taxonomy): domain Bacteria; phylum Cloacimonadota; class Cloacimonadia; order Cloacimonadales; family TCS61; genus Stygibacter; species Stygibacter frigidus. The sequence continues at coordinate 1,585 of JAVCCT010000308.1, forward strand.
TAATGATCCTGCCACCAGATATGGAAATTACCACCATCTGGATTTGGGCCACTAAGATGGGCATCAAGATCGCGGGGACGGCTGCCCCAGGTAAGTACTATACGATAATTTTTAACTTCTTCACTCATGGCTATCACTACTTCCCGCGGAGCTTCATCTATCCCCATTTCCACGGGGACTTCCAATCCTATATAACCAGGTTTGGAAAATGCCAGACTGTATTTGCCTATCTCACACGGATATGTGAACACGCCACTAATTCCCGCATTGAACACTTTAGTCTTACCCATGTCGTCGGTAATGCTCACGCTCACATCCGATAAACCTTCGCCATTCACGCAATCCACTATCATTCCTATGATCATGCGAGATTTGGGATAATAGCGCAATTCCTGATCAATCTCACCTGATTCCAAGTCCAGATTAAATACTTTGCAAACCAGACCTTCACCTTCTGGAACTGCTATCTGATCTATCAGGTTGCTGCCCCGCCATATCTTAACTATTGGCTTGGCTTCAGCAAGACTCTTCATATCCGGATTGAGGTCATCATCAGAAAACTTATCCCTGATCCAGAATGAAAAATATCCGTTTTCGGAATCAATCTCAAATGTTTGACCGGCTTCAAAACTCATCTGATCCTCACCAAGTGAACGGATCATGCCTGATAATGCCTTCTCTTCATTAACTCCCTGAACCATACCAATCTGATTATCTATCGAACCAGATAAAATACCATTACACTCTGCGGCAAATTGATCCCAGGTTAATTCGATTTTATAAACATCTCCATTTACCTGCACAATCAGCAATATAAGCACTAATAATACCAGATTTTTCATACTGAATTCCTTAATCATCTTTCCAAACAATTTTATTATACTGCATAATTAATTGTCAAGTAGCAAATTAAAAGACTGCCTTTGAACCTAGATATTATCTACCGGAAACATTCAGCAGTTTTGTATGTTTCCTTAATATTCTTAATACCATCCAGAAAACAAAACCTACAGATAAGAATATCAGCCATCCGATATCAAATTCCAGTTTACCTGTAGCAAATAAGTCGCTGGCCAGCTCCAGACAATACATAACCAGAATTAATGCAAAAAGACCATGATACTCTCTTTTAAGCACATTCCTAAGACTAAAAGTCAGATCTGATTTTTTGTATTTTTTAAAATCAGGGAAAAAAGCTGGTGTGTCATTTGCCCAGTTCAAATACACATCACCAAATTTATTTATCAAAAATTTCTCTTCAGCGCAAATGATCCGTTCATAATATAACCAGAATATCAGAATATAGATCAAAGCGACCCACCAAATATGAGCAAACAGGGCAACACCCAATCCCATAAAGAAATTACCCAGATAAAGCGGATTTCTTACTATAGAATATAGTCCTGATGTATTTAGACTATCAGCAACTTGCTTGCTGCGATTTCTTCCAGAAGTGCCCTTTGGCACATGGCCTATCGTAATTATTCTGATACCCAAACCTAAAAAACTTACCAGGACACAAAATATTTCCCAGATCATATCTAAGCGTTTGCTGTTACCCAAATATTCATAATGCCGCATTGACACGAGTATTAATAAAATCAATATCACCGGGAGATAACTTCTCCATCTAAATAACCATTGCCCGGATTTCTCTAACTGCTCTCTAATTATCATTTATGCCTCTTTTGGGGTTTTTTATACATCAATATCTTCTTCGGTTACACCCAGCAGACTATCCAGCTTAAAAGTCTGGATGTAACCTACGCCTTTTTTATTAATATTAATCCCGTTTGATTTCAGGATCTCCGCCAGTTTTTGCGGTGTCTGCCGGCTCTTGATATGGCAGAATATCATTGACGAGCTTTTTGAGTTTCCTTGCCCGATATAGCTAAGCCCGGCAAATACAGGGATTTCATAAGCCAGTTTTCTTGCCATGGAAATGGAATCCACAATTGAGGCATTGTTAATCCCCAATTCCACCATTGCAGATAAAACGTCAGACGTCAAATCAGGTTTATTCAGCACAAATATCATCAGATAATTATCCTCTTCCATTGCTTCTGTTTCAGTATCATAGGCAAGCAAAATATCCTCTACCTGCTCAGGTGTTTTGGCATTTTGCAATTGAGTGCGGAACTTCTGATTACGAACCAGCCTCGTAGTTTGAGCAAGTAAACGTAAATACAATTGATTATCTGCTACTGGACAGCCAAAAAAGAAGACCAGCTTCACTTTACCCATCTCGGGATTCCCGTAATCAATGCCTTCCTTCAGGATAATTATTGATACGAAAACTTTACTGGCAGCATTCGTTCGAGCATGGGGAAAAGCCACCCCTTTATAAAGCTCCGTATTGGATAATTCTTCCCGCTCAGTTAATGCCTGTAAAAATTTCTTCCGGTTTATTATGTAGTCCTCAGCATAAACATGATTTACCATTTTTTCAAATAATTCTTCTTTACTGGAAATCAATGGATTAATTGCTATCAGATCTTTATCGATTATTTCTTTCCACATCTTTCACCTCCGCTGATTAGTCATTAAGAGTTTTACCCTGCATGCGCACGAATCCATGCTTCAATAAAATTGGCGTAAGTATAGCCGTCACTATCACCATCATAATTGTTGCAGATAATATATCAGAAGATATCAAATGCTTCTTCATCGCCATATTTGCCACTATCAGTGCCACTTCTCCACGAGGTATCATGCCCGACCCAATCCGGAAAGCCCGGATATTATCCAACCCTGTTAATCGAGCCCCAATACCTGCTCCCAACATTTTACTGATCACTGCCAGCAAAATAAAACCGATCAAAAACATATAGTGCAATTTTAGATCAAATAAATTATATTGCAGGGCTATTCCAACAAAAAATACATCTACAAATATCCCTTTACCTATTATCTCAATATTTTCTCCAATCTTTCTGTGCTGCTGGGTCTGTCCCAGAAATAAACCTGCAAAATACGCTCCCGTTATTGCTGCCAGCTCAGCATATTCCGCCAGCCAGGCAAATGTAAAAATAATAGCTATTGAGAGTTTTGTGACTGATTGTTCCAGGCGCAGCTTCTTAAGATTAGTATATAATCCAGGGATCAAATATTTACCTGCAACTAAGATTACTACAAAGAATATTGCGATTTTTAAAAATGGCAGGAATTGATTAGTAGTTTCCGTCTCACTTTTACTGAATATGGCAAATACTGCTGTAAGCAGCAATATCCCAACCACATCATCAATGATGGCAGAATTTACGATACAACGTCCCTCTATCCCCTTCATTTTACCCAGATCATAAAGCGTCATCACACTCACGCTCACGCTGGTTGCCGTCATTATCACGCCCACCACAAGTGATTCTGCCACATCACCCGTCATAAAATATATCAGAAAGAATCCCGTTATCAGAGGAAGTATCACTCCCCCCAACGCCGGTGGAAATGCCTGTTTGGATTCATGGCGTATTCGCTTCGTATCAGTCTCCAAACCTGCCTGAAATAATAAAAAAAGTACGCCCACTTCCCCCATCCAGTGAATAAGTTCACTATACATCACTAAATTCAGGATAGTAGGTCCCAGCACAACTCCCAAAAGCAATAACCCGATTACAGGTGGTGTATGGTGTTTGGAAGAAATTGCCCGGATCAATGAGGCAATCAAAAGTATCAGGGCTAATGATAATAAATTATTTTCAACTTGCATTCTGTTTCTTTAACTCATTCTGCTTTCGCAGATGCTCACGATATGTTCTGGAAAATTCATGACGCCCTCCTGATGAGGCAAAAAAGAAATAGTAATCTGTTTTCTGGGGCATTACGGCACTTTTTATGGCTGCCTTGCCTGGACTGCAGATTGGAGTAGGAGGCAATCCCGTATATTTATAGGTGTTATATGGTGAGTCGATCTTTAGATCCTTATAATATATTTTCTTGCGCCTTTTCCCTTGTTCATCAAGTATATAGGCTACTGTGGGGTCTGCCTGAAGCCTGTGATTATCGTCCAGCCGGTTAAGATATACTCCTGCCACAAGCGGCATTTCATTGTGATAATGAGATTCTCGCTCAACTATTGATGCCAGGATCAGGCTGGAATATCTATCTAAAGGTGATTTACTGAAATCTATATCTTTTGTCTGCTTAAAATATTCATCTACCATAATTTTAATAATATATTCCTCTGATGCCTCATCTGATATCCGGTAGGTTTCCGGGAACAAAAACCCTTCCAGTGAACGCACAGGAAATTTTAATAATTTAGAGGCAAATACTGAATCCGTACAAATACTCATAAATTTCTTATAGGAACCAAATCCTGATCTTGATAAGATTTGACATGTCTTCCGCAAACTGAGTCCTTCAGGAATCGTAACTGGCCGCAGCATGATCTTGGCTGAGGTTAATATCTTACTGACCTTTTTCAGGTTTAATTTTCCCCGAAACAGGTATTTCCCATAACTTAGGCGTTTATCTATTCTGTGCAACCGGACATAAAGATTAAATAATAATCGACTTTGGATTATATCGTGTGAATGCAGTATATTGGCAATTTGTAAAGCAGAATATCCTTCCGGGATATTGATGATAGTCTCTTCTACTTCATAGGATTGAAAATAGTATATCACAAAGGTCAATAAAGTAATCAGCAAAAGTAATATTAATAAAATACCAAATCTACGCATCATTAATTATCCAGATAATTGCGTAAGATCAAAGCCGCCGCCATCATATCAATCACTTTGCGACTATCTTTAATGCTGTAACCCATTGTTTTAAGAGCTTTATTTGCATCTTGAGAAGTGAAGCTCTCATCATAAAATTCCCAGGGGATGTTAACCCGATCCGTCAATTCTGTCCCAAATGCCCGAACTTCTTTGGTTTTTTGCGTATCTTCACCTTCAAAATTCAATGGCAGACCCAGAATGATCCTCCCCACGTTTTCACTGCTTATAATGGCATTAAGCTCTTCCCAGAATCCTTCTGCATTAGCCAGAACTCTATATGGCTTGCTTATTGTCCGCATGGGGTCACTTAGCGCTATCCCAATACGCTTTTCACCATAATCAATAGCTAATAACCTGTATATATCCATTTTCATACCTGCGTAAACATTTCATCCATCCCTTCAAAATGTCAATTCATTTAACAAAACAGAGAAATGCCTGCCTTCTCTGAGAGGTGAGGTGTGATCAACTGCTCTCTCTCATATACTTTTTTATAATATACAGAAGCAGATGATCAACAACTATCCCGGCAGCACCCATCAACAAGAGATAAACTACCATATTCTCGTACTTCAGCAGATACCGGAAATCCAGCAAACGAAAACCTAATCCCTGCTTAACACCCAGCATTTCCACTGCGATAACGGTTGTCCAGCCCAATCCCCAAAGTATCCGAAAAAGATTAATGAATTCTACCTTCATTAAAGGAATTTCCACTAAACTAAAAACCTGCCAGCCAGTTGCTCCACAGATATTTGCCTCTTCCCTATATTCGATTTGCACCTGTTCATATAGCTCAGTGGTCATGATCACCGCTGGAAAAAATAAAGCGGTGAACATAATCGCCGCAGCAGGTGTCTCACCCAGCCCAAACCAGATAATAGCCACAGGCAGCCAGGCATAAGGAGAGATATGTCTAATAAAATTCAAAGCAGGTAATGTGATGATCTTGAGCCATGCAAAAGCATATAGCAGCTTGCCAATAATGATAGCGATGATCCAGGCAACTATTGCCGTTAGTGTAACCCTTAAAAAAGAATACAGGAAATCTGATGACATTTCCTGCCAGTTGATCTTTAGCTGGAATATATCTTCAAATGAAATCTCCAGACTGAATAATAATCCTGCCACTATCAGCAGCAGAAAAAGCAGACTAAGGCAAAATCTGATAATATACTTCATCTTTAGTTGTCTCTCTTGCCAGATAGCCTTTTGATAGCATAAGCACTGCAGCCTGAACTTCAAAATCTATCCCGGAAGCTTCTAAACCAGGTATATATTGGGTGTGAGCAAGTGATTGACTAACGACACCATCTGATAAATAGAAGCTCTTCTGAGCGGTTTTAGATGTGCCTTGAGCATTACTATTCATTTTTGTGATGGAGTCTTTCAGGAGCTTTATGAAATTACTCACCTGATCACCTTTTGATTTTAATACCTGCTCAGATGCCACCAGATCACAGCAGGGATGGGCTGGAAATGCGCTACTATACCAGTCAATGATCTGATACCTTTCTGCCAGATTAAATATCGAGGGCACATAGTAACTGATAGCATCCACTTCCCCACTTTGCAGGGCAGCAGCCATGTCCATTGGTGTTCTGAATGGCACCATCTCTGGCATTGAAAATCCCTGCTGTGCAAACACCATTTCCGGAATGATCTCCAGAGTGGAATTCTTTAATACTCCTAATTTTGCTCCAGCCAGTTCCGACAATTTTGAATATTTATTATCAGCTATGATCCCATCGCTTTCACGCTCCAGGAATGAGATGATTTTCACCTTTTTATCTTGAGACACATCCATCCAGGCATAAGTGAAGGGCATAATTGCCAGATCAATTCTGCCGGCAACCAAAGCTTCATTAGTTTCCCAGCCCGAATGAAAATACTCAATCTGGTATTTTTTTGTAAAATCCTCCTGATTATTTTCAAGAGCACATTGCACTGGCAGATGGTTCATAGAAGGTTTTATCAAACCAATCACAAGCCTTTCTGACGGCTGATTCCCGCATCCCGCCAAAATTGCACAGCAGATTATGATCAAAATATACCTCATCATTTCTCCTTCAAAAAATAAAAATAGCCACCTTGACCTTTACAGTCAGGGTGGCTAAGCCTATTTCTTAACTGATTACTTTTTCTTCTTTTTCCAAAACTTCTACTGATAGTTTTTATGTCAAGTATCCCGCTTTCACCAACCTTGAAGCACCTTTGGTTCACGGTATTTGTGGAAAGGGATATAATTGGAGGATTTTATAGGAATTATAGGTCTTATATGTCCTATAGGTCTTATAAATTACTTAGGTAGAAAAATTATTATTTGACTTTAAGGCTGGATTGATAAAAAAGTAATTATCATAGAGGTAAAAAATATTAAAGGAAATAGATAATGAGAATATTACTGACAAATGATGATGGCATAGAAGCACCGGGGATAAATATTCTGGGTAGACATCTGGAAGCAGCGGGTCATCAAATCACTTATTGCGCACCTCAAACGCAGCAGAGCGCAGCATCCCATTCCATCACTCTTCATGCTCCGATCCGTTTATATAAGAGTAGTGAGAGCAGATTTTCTGTATCAGGAAAGCCAACAGACAGCGTACTTATAGCTTATCATATTTTTGGTGGAGAAGCCTTTGACCTGGTGATATCAGGGATCAATCAAGGTCAAAATATGGCTGAGGATATTTTATATTCCGGCACAGTGGCAGCTGCTATTGAAGCCTGTTTTCTGGGTTATAAATCCATAGCGATTTCTGTAACCAGTTTCACAGATGTCCATTATGATACGGCAGCAGCATATCTTTGCCGTTTACTCAAAGCAGGACTTGCTGATGAGATCAAAGAAAAAGAAGTGCTTAATATCAATGTGCCTAATGTGGATATTGAAGATATAAAAGGTGTGAAGATAACACATCCGGGTCATCGGCATTATGAGAACTTTGTAACTGAGATCAATGCTCCTCAAAATAATAAACTATACTGGATCTCTGGGGATGTGGTCTGGGCAGAAGATGATGAGGCAGACACAGCAGTGATCCAGGAAAATTTTGTCTCCATCAGTCCGATTTTCCCTGATTTCAGTAAAAATGAGTCTAAGAAGCGTTATCAAAACTGGCTGAAAAGCAATAATTAGAATAATAAGGAATATTAATAGTGAAATATCTGATTGATCTGGTGAAGGGTTTAGTAATCGGGGTAGCAAATATAATCCCGGGAATCAGCGGTGGAACTTTTGCCTTGATCCTGGGGATTTATGAGCGGTTGATAAATGCAATCGGCAATCTAAATGGTGAATTTGTTAAAGATCTGTTTTCCCGCAAAATTTTAAGTGCCCTGAAGCGGATAGATTTCTGGTTTCTGGTGCGCATATTCCTGGGCGCTATAATATCAATAGTTCTGCTTTCAAAAGTAATAGAATATTTTCTGGAGCAGCAACATGACCCCACTTATGCTTTTTTTGTGGGTTTGATAATACCTTCGATCGCTGTACCCTGGAAAATGATGCAACGGCGGAAAATGCCGGAATTTATCTGGTTTATAATTGGAACACTATTTCTGCTGGCACTTTCAATCGGTTTTGGTCATTTAAATGATCAGAAAATGGAGATAAAGGCACAGGCAGAACTTCTGACAGCAGTGGATCTTCACAGCATCTGGCAGCTTGTCTTTGCTGCGCTCAGTGGAGCCCTGGCGATTAGCGCTATGATTCTGCCCGGTATCAGCGGATCGTTTGTGATGCTGCTTTTGGGACAATATAAAAACATGGTGACTGCAATAAATAATCGTGACCTGATCTTCATTGCTGCTTTGGGAATTGGAATGGTAATCGGGATCATCATGTTTACCAGATTATTGAATATGCTGCTTAAGAAATTCCATTCGCAGACTATTGCTTTTTTAATCGGGCTGATGATCGCAAGTTTATTTACCTTGTGGCCCTTTAAGAAAGTTATAGAGCAGGGTGGAGAATTATATCACACCTCGGTGAATATATTGCCTCAGGCAGGCGCTAATCTTTGGGTATCACTGTTATCATTTGCAGTAGGATTTTTTATAGTGTGGATATTCCTGAATCAGGAGAAAAAAGTGAGTCGTGAGACGTAGAAAGCGAAGAATAATATAAGAAACAGGAGTAGAAAAATGCGAAGAGTTGCCCTAATCATAGCCTTAATGCTCATTTTGAGCAGTTGCAGCCGTAAGGTGAATGAAGTAGTAGAGAAATATGAAAATGGTAACTGGAAAAAGGTGATCGTTTATCAAGTGAAAGGTGATGAACGCAAGATGGTCAAGTCAATAGAATATTATGAAAATGGTGAAGTAAAGCAGGAAGTTGACTTGCGTAATGTGAAAGATTATTCAGTAAAAAAAGATACACCACCAGAAGAAACTCAAGCTGCCACTGAACCACCTCTAGATCAGAAAATTGAATATCAGGGACCTTATGCCGATATGATGAATCAGCCGGGAGCAGTGACACGAAAACTTGAGGGAGAAGAAAAGGAACGTGTTCTGGAAGCTATGCGTAAACGGAAAGAGGAGCAGCAGCAGGGCGAAGAATTCACTGAACTTAATGAGGATGGTGAAGAAGTAACTAAGATCCGTCAGGTTCTGGAAAGCTTTGAAGATGGCTCCGTGAAGCATGAGCAGATATTCGTGAAAGAAGAAACAGGAGGAGAACTGGAGAAGGATATCGAATATTATGCTAATGGGCAAATCCGTACTTATGTACCCTATGTGGCTGGCATAGCGACAGGGAAGTGGTTAAATTATTATCGTAATGGGCAGCTTAAAACCGAGGGACATTCACGTGGTGGAGAACATAATGGTGAATATACACAGTATTATGAGAACGGTAAACCGATGATGAAGGGACAATTTGTAGCAGGTAAAATGGATGGACTGTGGGAATATTACTGGGAAAATGGTAATAAGAAGATGCAGACGACCTTTGAAGCTGACAAAGATATAGGACCAACGCAGCGCTTTGATGAGAATGGAGAACCAATTAAGCGTCAATCACCCTTTAGAATTGGTGAAAAACTCGATTTAGATGGAAATTAATGCAATATAAATATATAGCCCAATTTGCCCGGGAAAAGATCAATCCCGGGCTTTTTTACAGGTCAGTGAAGCGATGGCGAGATCAATATGCAATATTCTTTAATGAAAATAAATACCTAAATATCAGTTTGATGCAGCAGGATCCACTTTGCTTTTTTACTGATAAAGACATTATTGAATGGGGATCAGCACCTGAACTGGCAATGATGGATCAGCATTTGAAGAGAGCGAAGCTGGATAAAATATCCATTTCAGACAAAGATCGCATCATAATTCTGCAATTCAGTAAACCAGATCCCTTTCAGGGACGGCAGCAATTAGATTTGATCCTGGAGCTGATACCACAATTTGGTAATATTATCCTGGTACGCCATGAAAATGAAAAGCCGATAATTATTGATTGTGCCAAAAAGATCAGTCTGGCAGAAAATCGACAACGCCAGTTATTACCTGCAGTGGAATATGAGCCACCTCCAGCAGGATTTGTAAATGATAAATCTGAAATTACCTTTCCCCTGAGCTTTACTGATAATATGCAGGTGATCGAGGAAGCAGAAGCTGGTTTCCAAAATATTAATGAACTCCTGGAAGCTGTATATTATGAAGGCTGGCTGCAGAAACTGAGTGATCAAAATCTGAGAAGCCAACGGAAAATCTTATATAATAAGAAAAAGAAAAAGACAGCAAAACTCTTAAAACTAAAAGCTGAGCTGGATGATGCTGAAAAGCAGACCAAATGGCTGCAAATGGGTGAATTATTAAAAGCGAATATACAGCAGGTAAAGCCCGGTAGTGATCAGATCTCACTAATAAATTATTATGATCCGGCAATGGCTAAAATCACTATTGATCTTCAGCCGGAAAAATCTATGCAGTGGAATATCAATCATTATTTTAAGAAATATCGTAAAGCAAAAACAGGTAAACTGATGATCTCCGAGCAAATCAAGCTAACTGAAAATGAGATAGCGGAGCTGGATAAGACGATGAAAGAAATTGAGGAGATCAATCTATTATTACCCGGAGAGAAATTGCAGCATGTGAGTGGGAAAAACTCTGTGAGTGATAATATTACTCGCTTGATAATTGATGATAACTGGATATTTTTAATAGGCAGGAACAGCACAGAAAATGACCTGATCACCACCCGAATCGCTCAATCTCAGGACTGGTGGTTTCATACCCGCATCTATAAAGGCACTCATGTGGTTTTACGAAATTTTAAGAAGCAGGAACTACCGGAGCATCTTCTAAGACTTGGGTGCAGACTGGCAGCATATTTCAGCAAAGCAGGAAAGTCCACTAATGTTCCTGTGGATTATACTCAAATCCGTCATGTGCGCAAGCCACGCGGTAGTGCACCGGGCTATGTGATATATACTGATCAGAAGACCTTATACGTTGATCCAATGAGTCTTAGAGATGCACGTGAGGAAATAACAGATTGGCAGAAATAGAGCAATTGCGCAATTGCCGAATGTGTCCGCGTAATTGTGGAGTAAATCGTTATCATGCTACTGGTTATTGCCGCTTGGGAGCGCTGCTAAAGATCAATACCTGGCAGAAACATTTTGGAGAAGAACCTTATATCTCCGGCACTAAGGGCAGCGGAACAATCTTCTTTTCCGGCTGCAATCTAACCTGTGTATTTTGCCAGAATTATCAGATTAGTCAGTTGAATAGCGGTAAGGAATATACTATTGCCAAAACCGCTGACATCATGCTGGAGCTTCAAGCTGATGGCGTACATAATATCAATCTGGTCACTCCGAGTCAATTTAGTATTCAATTGATAGAAGCATTACACCTTGCCAGAAAAAGGGGACTTACTATCCCAATTGTCTGGAATACTAATTCTTATGAGAAAGTGGAAATTCTGCAAAAACTTAATGGACTGGTGAACATATACCTGGCAGATATCAAATATGCCTCTAATGCAGCAGCAATAAAATTATCTAAGGCACCAGATTATTTCAATATAGCCACCAAGGCGATCAGCGAAATGTATCGTCAGGTTGGGCATATTAGGCTGGATGAAAATGATATTGCCAGGAAAGGGATAGCAATTCGGATACTGGTTTTACCTGAAGACGCAAATGGCACTGAGGCACTCTTGAAATGGCTGGCTGAAAATATAGGAAATGATGTATATCTGAGCCTGATGTCACAATATTATCCAGCCTGGCAGGCAGCCAAATATCCTGAAACAACCCGTAGTCTTTCTCAGGGAGAATATGACAGTGCAGTTGAACTGGCAGAAAAATATGGTTTTCATAATTGCCTGATCCAGGAGTTGTCACCTTCGGCTGATTGGACACCAGATTTCAATAATTGATCATTAAGTAGAATCCAAACATAATATATTATTTTAACAAATTGCTCCCTAACCCCGCTTTCTATAATTTAGTTAAACAACCCCATTTGAAAAACACTGATCAATGTTCCCCACATCATTATTGCTAAAACGTAGCCAATCACCTGCAATACTAACCATGCTTTCGCCCAGTTTGCCTTACATAGATTTGTGGTGCTGCCAAAAGCCCACACCAGCAGCATTATTATTCCGATTAAAGGTATTGATGATATAATCAGCGTACCTAACCATTCTCCAACTGTCATTTCTCGCTCTGATCTGCCTTCATAATTTTCCACTATTTCCTCCTGTTCTATTAATTGATCTCTTTCTAATGCTTGACTAATCATCTTTACACCTGCATTCATTGTCAATCTCTTTATTTCCTGACTGGCATCCCCCCCGGAATTAATTTATAACTTGTCTCTGATAATTTTGTTGTGCATCTGTCGTCACCATCCGGGAGGTCTATCGACCATCAAGAAGGTAACTTAGCTTTGTTCAAGACCTCCCATCTGAAACTTTCTGGTTGACTCTTTTCAACATATATCTAATATTTCCGACTTTTCGTAATTGTTTTAAATACAGTAACTTACATTCATAATGCAAAATCCACTATGTTCTATAACTAAATGATACATAAACAGATAGATGATCATGCCACTTTCCTTTTTAGTGATTTATCTACTTCAATGATTTTATCTGGTTAGTTTTTAATTGTAAGGGTAGTGATTTTCTCAAAAATAAAAATATTGGTGCATGTATCTTCGAAAAAGGGGCAAAAATGTAATATTTTGTTGTAAGTAAATTTATTGCAGGAGGTTATGACATTACATTTTCCTTACATTTCCTTACATTTCCTTACATTTTATTAATAGCGAGGAAGTTCTGATTTAAGAAGTAGAAGACATTTCTGGAGTTTTTTTTATGATTTTTGGAAGAATATAGACAGAAGATGATTATATCTCATTCCTTATAGTTGATTTAAGTATTTCTATGACTGGTTACAATAATTGATAGGCATTTTAAAAAAAATAAAAAAGGAGTTATATATATTAGGAAAAGGGCAAAAAATGTAGCAGGTATAGGTTAAGGTTATATGAATTAGATAAATAGGCTGCTACATTTTTGCTACAATTTATTTATTAAGTGTATTGTCATATATAATATAGTATTATGGGAAAATAAAACATAATATTTGAACTGGTGATCATGACTAAATTAGAAAATTAAAATGCCCCCTATCGCATGATAGGGGGCATTATCAATCTATAAATGATCAGATCATTTCATCAGTACTATTCCAAGTTACTGCGTTGATAGCTTCTTCATTGTTCACCAAAGATAAATTAATATAACAATTTTATAGTGAAACGCTGCGGTGAATTAATAAATGATTCGGTTAGATCTCCAAAATCAGAATATGAATAATCAAGCATAATAATGAAAGTGCTTGTGGGGATAATGAATCCCAAACCAGCGCTATAACTGGCAGCATCATATTCAAACTGATAACCACTTCTAAGGAATAATTTACCAATTTTATATTCAGCACCAAGATTATAAGTTTCCTGGCGGTCAACATAACTATCTAACTGCAAAGAAGCAAGCAGATA
>JAVCCT010000095.1 GCA_030765325.1 Candidatus Stygibacter frigidus
ATTTACGACATTTCCAGATTACCTTTCCTTCTTTCTTAAATACGGCAAGTGCCTTTACATTGTTCCAGAGCTTGCGATATCTCTCTTCATGATGTTTCTCGATAGCTGATATCAATTTAAACAGCGTTGCTACATCTGGATAACCCTCTGCTAATGCGATTTCAGCAAAATGTGGATAGAGCTCTGTCCATTCTTCCTTTTCACCATTAGCTGCATAATCCAAATTTTTCAAAGTGCTGTCCATAGCAACAGGATATCCCGCGCCATTGATTTCCACTACCTCTTCATTCATACCGTGTTTCAATAGTGCTTTGAAGAAAAGTTTTGCGTGTTCATGCTCATTTTCTGCTGTTTCCAGAAAAATACCGCCGATTTGCTGATAGCCTTCTTTCATTGCTATCTTACTGTAAAAGGTATAACGATTCCGGGCTTGTGATTCCCCGGCAAAAGCCTTCATTAAATTTCCTGCTGTTTGAGAATTTTTGAATTCCATTCTTACTCCTATACTATTCTATTTGGGTTCCCAATAACATCGCTTGGGAGAGATTATTTCTTCGTCTTTCTTAAGTTCTTTCATTACTTTGTCAACTTCTGTTTTTGGCAATCCACTTAATTCTGCAATTTCTCCAGCTTTAAGCGCTTTTCCTGCCTCGTGAAGAACTTTCATTACCTTTTCTTTGCTAGGCATTATTATCCTTTCCACAATCCATGAACATTGCACCATTCCAGAGCAAAAAGAATTTCTGATTTCTTGACTGGAAATTCTGCTTCGGGAGCATCACCCGGTTTCAGCTCTTGACGATAAACTCCCGTGGATGTGTGAACTTCTATGAATTTTATATAGTGCTTTTCAAGCATGGGATGAGCCGCATTTTGACCTACCTTTACCAATACGCCCTTAGCTGTCTCCTCTATATATGGCACATGCTTTTCTGTTGTTGCATCTTCCATCTTAGCTTCAAGTTTTACCATCTTCTGTCCGCAACAGGTTAAATCCTTTGCTCCTTCATTGATAACTTCCACTACATTTCCACATACCTCACAGTAATAAATCTCGCGTAATACTGTCTTTTCCATTCTTAACTCCTTATTGTTTTGCTGCCACCGGCGGGGTAAATACCCTTGCTGCCAGCTCTTTATCTAACATTAATATTCCGTAACTATGATCTCCCATCCTGTTTAACCGATTTACATAGTCTTCCATATTGGCTTCTTCTTCCACCTGCTCATCTACATACCATTGCAAAAAACCCTTTGAGGCATGATCATTATCTGCTAAAGCAATATCCATCAGATTATTGATCCTGCTGGAAACATACATCTCATGTTCAAGAGCAAGCTCAAAAACCTCCAATGCTGATTTAAAATCACTCTTGGGTTTAGCTATTGCTTCCAATTTTACTTTTGCTCCACGGTCATTAAGATACTGATAAAATTTCATCGCATGGAAATGCTCTTCCTGAGCCTGGACAACAAAGAAATTCCCAAAACCCGGAAGATTCTCGCTTTCCAGATATGCTGCCATTGATAAATAATAATATTCTGAATAGAATTCTTTATTTATCTGGTCATTAATTTCTGCTGCCAGTTGTTCTGATATTTTCATTTTCATTGTCTTACTCCTTGTTACTTAGCTTTGAAGGTGTTTAAGAACCTCTTCATAATCAGGTTCTTCTACTATCTCTGGCACAAGTTGGGTATAACCCACTTTGCCTCCTATTTCTATCACAATAACTGCCCTGGCAAGTAATCCCTGCATTGGTCCATCAGTTATCTCCACTCCATAATTTTTTCCAAATTCCGGTGACCGGAAAGCGCTCAAGGTCTCTACATTATTCAATCCTTCAGCTCCGCAAAATCTCGCCTGCGCAAATGGCAGATCGGCTGAAATGCACAATACATAAGTGCCTGGAAGCTTTTCTGCCATGGCATTAAATCTTCTTACTGATGATGCACACACTGAAGTGTCCAGACTTGGAAATATATTCAATATCACCCGACTGCTTTTAAATTCTGTTAAACTTACCATACTCAAATCATTTCTGGTTAATTTAAATTCTGGAGCTGTGCTCCCTGCCTCTGGCAATTCTCCACTGGTGTGTATTATATTTCCTTTTAACTTTATTTCACTCATAATTTACTCCTGTTTTCATTTAAATTGTTCAATTTCTATCTTTAACTTCTCACTGGCAGATTCCAGTTCAGAACCATCTGGTATAAATTTCATCTTGATCGGGTTCATTTTTTCAAATTTCATTTCCTCAAAAGCTTTATCAAGTATTGGAATACTTTGTCCACCCCAGCCATAAGAACCAAAAGCAAGACCTTTTCTACCCTTTGGTGCTAATCCCTTAAAATATGTAAGGAAGGCTGCCACTGTAGGTAGAATATTATTATTCAGGGTAGGAGAACCTATGCAAATGTAGCGAGCATCAAGTATCCTGGTCATCAAATCTGACATATGAGTTTTTTGCAGATTATACAATTCAGCAACCACTCCGCTTTCTTCAAAAGTATCACGTATCATCTTTGCCATCAATTCCGTAGATCCCCACATACTGTCATAAATAACCAGAGCTTTATTCACGGTGCGATTATTTGCCCATATATCATATAGTTCCATTAATCTCGGTATATGATCATGCCAGATCAATCCATGGCTCGGTAATATCCATTCAATATCAAGCTCAGATGCCACTTTTAGCGCTTTCACCACCTGCGCTCCATAAGGCAACACAATGTTTGCATAATATTTAGCTGCTTCTTCCTCAATTATCCCCATCGGATATTCACTATCAAATCGCTCCTGAGAAGCAATATGCTGACCAAATGCATCATTGGAAAATAATATCTTGTCATATCCAGAATAACTCACCATATTATCTGGCCAGTGCACCATTGGTGTTGGCACAAATGCTATCTGTCGTTTTCCCAGCTTCAGAGTTGAACCACCGGATACTACATTTATTTGCCAGTTCTTCTTAAAATGACGGTTTAACCCCTCAGCACCCTTTGCGGTTGCATATATCTCTGCATTTGGACAATACTCCTTAATGAGTGGCAAACTGCCCGAATGATCCATTTCTATATGATTTTGAATGATAATATCTATCTTAGAAGGATCTATCACTGATTTGATCCGCTCAAGTTGTTCTTCAAATAAATATGATTTCACATTATCAATCAAAGTAACTTTGTCATCAATGATCAGATATGAATTATAGGTTGAACCTCTTTGAGTTAAATAGCCATGAAAATTCCTCAAATTCCAATCCACTGCTCCAACCCAGTAAACATTGTCCTTGATCTTTACTGCTTTCATTTCACCTCCGTATTTATAGTATAATTATTTTATTATATATGCAATATTTTTTTTATCTATTTCTGACAAATAGGACAATAATATGATGTTCTCCCTGCCTGTTTCACTCGTAATATTTCACTTCCGCATTTACACTGCTTCTTACCATATACTCGTAAGAATTTTTGAAATTCTCCCGTTTTATCATCTACACTTCGAAAATCTGAAATTGTTGTCCCATTCTTAGATATTGCTTCCTTCAATACTTCTTTCGTTTCATGTATTATTGCTGCTATATCATGCTTTTTTATATATCTGCCCTCTCGTAACGGTGATATTTTTGCCCGATGAAGGATCTCCAGCACATAGATATTACCCAGTCCTGCTACCACTCTTTGATCTAACAAAATATTTTTCACAGGTGCCTTTCTTCCAAACAATCTCTTTTCCAAATATCCCACATTAAAGCGCTCATCAAGAGGCTCGATTCCCAAAAAAGACAGCTTTTGTTGCTCAAACCCTTTTTCAAATATATTGATCTTGCCAAAGGTACGCACATCATCAAAAATC
>JAVCCT010000190.1 GCA_030765325.1 Candidatus Stygibacter frigidus
GAGCCGGTGTTTGAGACGGGTAGGTGAATATAAATTATAAAGCCCCAGATTGTCGCTCCGCTCCAACCTGGGGCTACAAATAAATATCACCTACGGTGAAAATCCTCAAAATATGTTGAACAGTCTCATTCCGGGGGGATGCTAACAGGGAAAAATAAATATTGACAATTAATGAAGCTGATTCATTAAATTGACAGTTTTAAGAATCTGGAAAAAACAAACTAAGGGGAAAATTATGAAGAAAAAAATGTGCGTATTTGTTATTTTAATTTAAGTTTCATTTTTATGCTCATCAATGGGTCAATTTGCTGAAATGCAGAATAAGTATGAAGACGGAATTGATCTACTGTTAACGCGATTGGATTATGGAAGCAACCGGGCATTTTTGCCATCAAATCTGGCGATGGCAATAACTGCCAATGAGATATTTGTTCTACAGGAAGACGTGTATATGTGGGATATGGATTTGGAAGAGTGGGGTATGTTATATCAGTTTGAATTCACTTATGCTGATAATATTGTCTCACAGATGATAATGAATATCAGCATGCAGGGCATGATATATCAGATCATCACAGATTTTATCTGGACAGGAGGGTTGCTGAAATAGAAGTATATACAAGTGAAGATGGCAGAGGCATCGTAAGCTGGAATAGCAATAATGCAGCATCGGGATTATATTTTTTCAAGCTTTCTGGTTATGAATGCTGAAAGGGGTTGTTATTGAAATAGAAAATCTTTAATGAAATCAATCAACTCGGGGGAGGGGAGTGAAACTTGTTCAAGAATTTTATAGTTTCTGTGATGCGCAATTATCGGCGTCATTACGGATATGTGCTGATCAATATATTTGGTCTGGCGATCAGTATCGCAGTATTCGCCTTGATCATGTCTTATGTTCTGTATGAATATGGAGCAGATAAATTTCACCAGAATTATGAGGACATCTATCGAGTAGATTTAAATGATAAATATGGTGTATCTCCTATTACATTGAAGCAGGATATCAATGACAGGTTTCCTGAGGTAGTTTCTACGCGCTACTTTCCCCGCTGGGCAACAGTGATTTATGAAAAGAAGAAGCTGGAATCAAAAATACTGTTTGCTGATGCAGAGTTTTTTGAGATATTTGATTATCAACCGGTAGATGTGATCAAGGGTGAATTGCGGAGCGGGAAGAAAGGAGTGATATTTCGCAAGATCCTGATAATTATCCAGTTCACTATTTCAATAGCAATGATCAGTTGCACCTTTGCGGTTTTTGAACAGCTGGATTATTTTCTGGAGCAGGACCTGGGTTTCGATGATGATCAGGTTGTCACTTTTCGGCAGACAACAGAGATCATGGATAATCGAGATGCTTTCAAGCAGGAGCTTCTTAAATCTGCTCATATCGAAAAGGTAAGCTACTTATATCTGGCTTTGGGTAGGATCATCATTTCAAGCTGGTTTGTGGAAGAGGGGGATTCCGAGGAGAATCAAAGAAATTTCAAGATGATCAAAACAGAGCCAGAATTCCTGGAAGTGTATGGCATAGAATTGAAATCAGGACGCAATTTTAATGCTGAAATTGAATCTGACCATGAGAAGATGCTGGTGAATGAGACATTTGTGAAGGAATTTATAACCGGAGATCCGTTGCAATTCACAATTTGGGACGATACACAAGTGATAGGAGTAGTAGATGATTTTGTTTTCGTCCTCTGCAGCATGAGATTGAGCCAGTAGCTATGTTCTGGGATACAGATGAAACCTTTGCCGTGTCGTTGAGAATAGCTCCTGTTAATGCTAAAGAAACAATGGAATACGTGGAGAGTGTATTTCATAAGTATTCACCGGAGGTGGATTTTGAATATGAATTTCAGGATGAAGTATTTGCCGAATTTTATGGACAGGAACTCAGGTTTGGTAAGATGTTTGGCTATTTTGCGGGTTTGGCAGTAGTGATAGCCTGCCTGGGAATGTTTGGGCTGGCTTCATTTTTGACAATGAACCGGACTAAAGAGATTGGAGTTCGTAAAGTGGTGGGTGCAAGTACTGGCAGTATTATTCTGCTGCTAAATCGGGAATATACTAAAATGGTTCTACTGGCAGGTTTATTGTCAGTCCCTGTAACCTGGTTGGTGATGACTAACTGGTTGAATAATTTTGCTTATAGAATAGAGCTAAAGCCTTTTAATTTTGTGATAGCAGCATTGGGGGCATTAGTGATAGCCTGGTTCACAGTGGGTTGGCAAACTTGGAAAGCTGCCCGGAAAAATCCAATTGAATCATTGAAATATGAATAAAAAAAAGTGGATAGTGTAAAATTATTCAGTCTGCGGCAAAATATTTGAACCTGCCGGTAACTTTATATCTCGAAATCTGAGCTGAACAAAACTGCCAGATCACAAAACTGGCTAATAAAGCTGGAGCCAAAAAAATATCACTAAAAAGGATTATAATAATTTTGACCGCTATATGATCACCAATTTCTCCTGAGAAATAACTGCTTTTAAATCATTCTTACTAACTCACATTAAAAGAATGATTTAAGTTCTATAGCTATCTCAGAACAACTCGCACCTGGAACAACAAAGCACGTACCCACATTTAAATGTCACTATGTGCCTTGTTTTTACACCAGAAGAGCTCATAAATGGCTAAATATATGCTCTTAAGGGACTTATAAAACTTATAAGTCATTTCAAGAAATATATATTATAGGTCAAAAAATTGATAAAAAAAAGACCCACCGGATGGTGGGTCAATTTATGGCATCCCGTAGGGGAATCGAACCCCTGTTGCAGGAATGAAAATCCTGAGTCCTGGGCCACTAGACGAACGGGACACTTATATTTATGGTGATCCTGCCGCGATTTGAA
>JAVCCT010000291.1 GCA_030765325.1 Candidatus Stygibacter frigidus
ATCATCACTATAATCATCGGATGATTTACCTTTATTATCATTTTCTTCTAACAATCTTAAATATTTTTCTATATCAATATCAATCTTTGATATTTTTTCGTCAAGCTTATTGGGACTTAACAATCCATGAGTATTTGTGTTTCCCTTAATTTTTGTTCCATCAATCGCTGCACGACTACCTGCTATTAGCCCCCAATCTTTAAGCATGATGCGAAAGGCTATTGTTATTTCTTTAATTAACTTACCGTTATTTTTTCTCAAATACATATTAGAATGGGAAAATTAATTTTTGCACAGACTCTAAAGTTGGTGGTAAATGAGAATGGATTATAATAATAATATCACACTGGCACACCTGCAATTAATTTTGGGTAAACGCGATATTATTTGTAATATTTGCGGGTGAAGCCTGAAACCCACTCTCCTTTTGGTAAAAATATCTTCTTGATCGAGCCTGTGATAAATCCCATCCCGTATGCCAGCACCTGAGTATATAATGTGATCACCGAAAGCCCACCCACCAGGAGAGAGTGATTACGGGTAGAGGACTGGATAAAGGAGAATAAGGCGATAATCAGACCCATTACGGCTTCCAATAAAAGCAGGTAACGCATGAAATCAAACCAGATGCTGCCCAGCACTGTTATTACAAATGCTGCCAGAATTACCGCTGGTAGTGCATGAACAGGCTTAAGCATCTGAGCATCTATTGTTCCCAGATTGATGCGGGTTACACCCCAATTGAATATCTGTTTGTAAAAACGCCTGAGATTTGTCCGCCTTTTATGAAAAACCTTCAGGTCAGGTAGAAAAATAACCTTAAATCCGGCTTTATAAATCCTGTTAGAAAACTCCATATCCTGTCCGTGTCTGAGAGCATTCATCCCGCCTATTTTTTCATATACTCTTTTGCGGATACCCATATTGAAACTGCGGGGATAGTATTTGGCAACAGCTTTGTTGGCAGATCCTCTCGTGCCCCCTGTGCCGATAAAAGATGTCATGGAATAATTAACCGCTTTCAGAAAAGGGGGGAAATCATCCCGTTGCGTGTCAGGACCACCGAAAGCATCAAAATCATCATTGGCAAGAACCTGCTGAAGTTGACTAATATAGTCATTCGGTACTGTGCAATCAGAATCAATAAACACCATCAATTCACCGCCAGCTTCTGCCATTCCTCGATTGCGTGCTGCTCCAGGACCCTGATTCTGCTGATGAAAACAGCGGATCGTTAACTTATCCGCATATTTATCCAACACCTTATCAAGTTGATCAGTAGAGCCATCATCAATTATTATTATCTCAAACCCCGTTTGAGCTGTCTGCCGGCAAAATGAGTCCAGAAAATCCTTAATTTCATCTGCTCGATTGTAAACCGGCACTAATATTGATATCAGCTTTTCCATCTTATGCTACTTTGTTTTTCCTTTTCTGAATAATATAGAATATTGATAATCCCACCAGCAAAAGCCAGGCTATCCAGTGAGAAATTATGGAAATAGAGAGGTATCTTAGGTATGCTTCTGGAGCAAATCTAAAAATCACTTCCTGCTCACCAGGAGTTTCGAGATATACTAAACGCAATATGTGATCCGTCTTATAAATCGGAACTTCTGCCCCATCCACATAGCATTTCCAGCCTTTGGGATAATAGATCTCTGATGCCACAAATAAAGCCGGCACATCATGAGAGACTTTGTATTTCATATAATTATAGGATGCGTCTTCAACCTCAATGGAACCTTCATTGGGTTTAACAATATTTATCCCGGGATCTTCTTCGAGAATCGCTGTTATATAAGCATCAAATTGGGGATCATTAAGCGCAGCAAAACGCTCATCCCGATCAGCTATTACCTGATAATTTGCGGCGAACCAGGCTGGTCTTGCCTCAAAATCTGTCATATAAGTTATCATCTGTTTTGATTTATCATAATAATGCATGATCAGATGATCTTCTGGCAAAGCCTGTGAACTGATGATATACTTGGTGTTCAACATCTTGAGGATATTCCAGTTCAAAGGCAATTGAGGATCAGTGCCTTTATATAAACATGATTCAATAATATCCTGATATATCCTCAGCTTAGCTGCATTATAGCCGCCAATGGAATTATGATAATAGGAATAATCATTGGAATTGAAGGGATTTTCCGTAAGAGGGAAAACCCGATAATAACTCATATCCTGCAGCAGCTTTTTATTGGTGTTTGTCATCCTGAAGTGAGAATTTTCCAATGCTTTGGGATTGTTCAATTCCCCCTCAGCTTTGATCATATAGGGAAGCTGATCAGAAAGCATCAACCCCAGAAGTATTATCATAAATAATACAGGCTTCAGTTTTTTAGTCAGGAAAAGCCAGGTGACCAATGCAGTAGCTAAAGCGTATAAAATCAGTCTTAATCCGTCAGAATGCATCATATCAAGTCGAGCTGAGGCAATCAATCCCGCCGTATCAGCACCATATTGAGAAACTTCATCTCCCTTGATCATCTGAAAAGAACTTCCGAATAAATAGGGAACTAATCCTGACAGCACCAGTAATGCAGTTACAGTGATGATAGTCTTTTTTAATTTAATATCACCCTTGATGATGCTTTCCAGTCCAAAACCGGCATAAATAACTGTGAGCAGGAATATAACCAGCTGCAACATCGCCGGCACTCGGAATTTATCAAAAGCTGGCATATACATGAAAAAGATATTATAGAAAGCTTGGAAATGCCTGCCAAATGACAGCAGCAGACACAGTAAAAACAGTCCACTGAATAGCTTGATAACAGGTTTTCTCCAGTTAGCTATCAATCCCACCAGTGCCAGAAATGCCAGGATTATACCAATATAATCATAAGTCTGCGTAAAAGGCATATAACCCCAGTAGCCTGGAATCGTCTTGCCAGTAAGCTGAGGAACAGCACTACCTTCATAAGTCTCCTGTGAAGTACCCCCAAAAAACCTAGGCATTGTCCAATTAAAAATCGCCAGGGGGTGCATGGACCATTTGGTAGCATAACTTGTATCCAGTCCACTGGAACCCTCTTCTCCGGTTCCACCTCTGATGGAATATGGCGTATATTCGCCCGCCACAAATAACGGCTGAGCCACCATGCCAATGATAAGAATGCAGGCGGGGATCAGCAGCAGTATTTTTTTAAATAAAACACTTATTTTCCCTTCCTTGATCAGATTTATCAGATAAAAAAGACCCAGAAAAATCAGGATAATGATCTGATAGAATATCACCTGGTAATGATGTGTGCGGATCTGAACTGAAAAGCTGAAAATAAATCCGATCAACCACAAAAGGTTCTTTTTATTAATAAAACTGATAAAGAAAAAAGTGACAAGGGGCATATACATCACAGGACGGAATTTCTGGAAATGACCAATAGAGAGAATGGACATATAGTGCGGGATCAATATAAATCCCAAAGCACAAAAAGCAGATGTCCACCAGCTTAGTTTAAAAAATCTCAGCAGATAGAACATGCCGATAAACCCCACCAGGTAAAGCCAGATATTCAAGTATAGCACCTTGGCAAGATAGCTGTGTATGATCTTGTCAAAACTAAAAGCTTTACCACTAATCCGATGGTAAATAGGCATTCCTGAAAATATATGAGGATTCCAGAGAGCCTCTTCACCTGTTGTCTTTTTATACTCAGTGACCTGATGCGAAGATCCTTTTGAGCCGATAACATCGACACCTCCGGGTCGCAAGCCTTTAAATGCCATAGGAAATAGTATAATTAAAAGCAGTACAAGACACAGTGTAAAAAGCAGCAAATTTCTCCAAGAATGTATAAAACTTTTACTATTTGATCTGATTATCGGTGTTACCTTTTTTTCTTTATTCATCGATTTACTCCCATATATATTTTTCAAAATTCTTTTATATCCCTAACCAAAAGGATAAAATCACAATTCGAATTTTCCTTAGTGGTCAATAATTGGCAATTAAAATAATTTATGACAAATATATCCTCAGATTTCATAGAATATTATGTCAACGTATGGGTTTTAACCCAAGTTTCACCAGGAAAAAGCCAAAATGAGGTTTTCAGACAGCTAAGTCATTGAATGATATAGGTTATGTGAGATTTTAAAAATTATCGCCTACTCATCATTCTGAGCAGTAGTAATGTTAAATTGCTGAGTATTTACAAATAAAAACCCATAATCTTCGCACAAACCTAATTTAACCTGAATTCGTTATTCAGAGTGAGTAAAAACTACTTTCTATGCATTATTTATTCTACATATATTCTCAATATATCTAATGTACCACTATCGGTGATTAATTACTCTTTTAGATACCTTTCAAAAGCCGGACTAAACCATACAAAGGCGAATTTTCATAATTAGTGCCACTTTATCTTCATAATATTTTCTTTCCACTTACTGGGTTTACTTAGTTTACTCCAAAATAATTTCACATTTAACAACTCAACTGGATCTATCAGTTTTAAAAAGTAAAAATAGAGGGGAAAGCTTAAGCATATAGTAAATTTAATTAGTAAATTAAGAAAATAGCTCTCTACTGGAATATTTACTGCAATAAAATAGAGACTAATCGCTATTAGATAAGTTGCTATCAACCGGCGGGTTTCCAGTTGTATCTTATCTAATTTTTTGCTGAAACTGTAAAACACTAATGTTAACAATAACTGGCAAATTACGGTAGTAATTGCTGCTCCAAGGTTACCAAACCGAGGAATAAATATAATATTTAGTAAAATATTTAGTAATGAAGCCGAAATCAAAGATAAAGATATAATTGAAGTCTTCTTATGCTTATTCAAGGGAAGAGTCAGTAATAGACGTGAACCGCCAAACACAATTCCCAAACACAATATGGGTACAATACCAATGTTTTGATAATAATCGGGATTATCTGTGAGCAGCCTAATAATATCTCCTGCAAACAGAGCTAGAAATAAACCCATATATGTAGCCACGATTGTGTAATATGAAAACATTTTGATGAAAAATCTTTTGTTGCCTGCTGTTGACATCTGCCTGTAATAAACATAGGCAAAAGCCTGAATAAATGAAGTAACGACGATGAGTTTGATTATTGATGAGATTTTATAGGCAAGCGAATAATTTCCTACATCAGCAAGAGTGGAATAGAATTTGATAATAAACCTGTCACCAAGAGTCAAAAATGTACTGAATAATCCAGAAAATAAAAGCGGAAATGAATACTTAATCATCTTCAGCAATAGAGGTTTGTCAAATACTGGTTCTATATTATCATTCAAAAAAGAGAGCAACTTGATAAACAATATTATATAACTGATACTTTGGGCGAGAAAGATGCTTTTTATCCCCAGGTCAAAGTAAATCACATAAATAATTGTTTGTATGAGCGTTAATATAAGAAACAAAAGAAGATATCTTGTTTGCATTAAGGCTAACTGTTTGCTTCTCATTAAAAGAAAAAGTCGCGAGACCAAGGTCTTTGCAAATATATTAAAAATGAATATTTGCAATAGATTTATATCAATACCATTTTTGAAAATAATAGTATGATAATTGATTAAAATCAGGTAACCTGTCAGGCAGAGCACTAAAGTAGAGATAAAACTAAAAAGATAATATGTATAATATAGAGATTTTTGTGACTTTATATCCTCTTTGTCCCAAAACCATCTTCTTAGTGCGTGGTCTAAACCAAGTGAAGAAACAACAATCAACAAGTCGGCAGTTATCTCAAATAAAGTCAGAAGTCCATACTCTCCGATTGCAAAATATTTACCATATAGCGGCAATAATATGAACCCAAGTATTTTAACTCCCATATTGCCAAAGGCATACAGGATTGTATTTTTTATTGTCAGTTTAATTTTATTTAACATTTCTCATACTCTTGACTAAATCGATAGATAGAATATAATTGCTGGTAGTTTTGCCTTATCCATGATGAAAACCTGATGAGATGGACAAGGGGCAATAAGGATCAGATAAAATATCCTATTCATCTGCTGGACTATATTTCTTGTCTTCTTGTCTTTCAGTATTATCAGCACTTATCGTCTCTTACTTTCTCTCAACAAGATTGCCAATATAATACTAAAACCTGCCATAAACAGTTGAATCATTTTTTTCATTTCAATAACTCCACATTTATGGTTTCAGTTGCCCCTTTTGCCAGTTTTTCTATTTCATCGCTAATTTTTTCCAGATAGACTCTTCTTTCAATTCGCTCATTGTACAAAGCATAAAATTTACTGGTGACATCAGTCTCTCCAAGTTCCCACATATTGATAATATTATCATCCAAACCATACCACTCCATAAGTTCGTTATATTTCCAGTGCCATCCGATTGCAAGGCAGGGAACCTTCATAGATATTGCTGCCACCAGAGAATGATACCTGGAACCGATAAAAAATTCCGCCTGACTAATCAAGGCTTTTAATTCTCCCGGAGTCATTGTAAGTGTATCCACAATGTAGCCCCTTTCTTCTGTCAGCATACCTTTTAGTTGCATGCAAATCTCATAATCATCGCCCTTTCCAAGATTTTCTTTAGATATTGTGTGAGGAATGAACAGAATCTTCATCTCAGGTAATTCCTTCTCAATATAATTGATGATTTCTTTCAAAGTAGAAATATATTCTTCTCTGAATAATCTATTACAGATATTATTAGGTGATATCCCAATATATGCCTCTCCCTGACTACTAACAATATTCATAACTTTTTCGGAATACTCTGGCTCAAGTGTCAAGGCAATATCAGGAAAAGCAACTACATTACTTTCGATTCCCACTTTTTTTAAGTGTTCCATTGAATGCCTGCCGCGAGCCATTACCAGAGTTGCAAGGGGTAAAAGACTGCGTGCCATAAATTTGTTATAATTGCTCAATATTGGTCCTATGGATTGAGTAAATTTTATCACCTTCTTATTGAGCATAAGTGGTAAAAGTAAATAGCGTGAGTAATTGTAAATTTTATTATATCCAAAATCCTCGATAAAGCTTATTCCAGTTGCACTTATTACAATATCAGCTTTTTGATAAGTTTTTACTATATTGTTATCTAAGAGAAATTCCAGCCTGATCCCAATTTTACTGAATATATACCAAAACCCTGCCTTTAGTACTGCCAAATCAAAGAGTGGGAACTTAATACTTAAGATGTCAATTCCCTCTTCATAGGTTATATTTTTATTTAGCGAAATTGAGGAAACCACAAATCTGGCATCTGGAAATCTGGCTCTTATATCTCTGATAATACAATCCACCATAGCTACTGCACCCTTATTGCCTACCACATCTCCTTCAGTAATTAATACAAGTGGAAAATTCTTCTTACTATTGACATATTTTTCTGGTACACATTTACTGTGAATATGGTTATTGAGCACAAATCCTCTCAGCTTTAAAAACCAGTGTCGCCCTGTAATTTGATTTCTTAATCCAAATTGCATCCGTATCCAATCAAGGTAGGCTACAAGACGATTCCAGCTTCTTACCTTTAATTTATTTGCCGGAATGATGTCTGGATAAGGCTTTCTATGAAGTTTTGCTATATCCTGCATAGCCCTGGTATATCTCCTCCGGCTATGGTACAATCTATGCGTCTCAAAAAAATCTTTCTCAGGAAATGGCTCTTGTTTTATCCCACTAAAATACTTAAAAACCTTCCTGTTCCTGATAATTATAAGATTTTTCCCTCGCTTATCATTAATTGACCAGTTATCACCGACAGAAACATCAGCCTTATCTGCCAGAAAATCATTACAATAATAACATCTATTCAAATAGTTTACAGCAAAATTCTCATCCCTTTTATAGAAATGTGTTTCACCGTTACCTAATAATATTCGCATTTTACCGGGCCAGTCTCCATAGCGGAAATCAATTCTTCTTATTTCATCTATATCTATTCTCTTTCCCCTGCAAAAACTGCTTAAAGCTTTCTTGTTGAATGTCCCATTACAGAAAAGTCCCACTGTAAAAACGATTAAACTTTCCAGCTCTGGCAAAAACTCAAAGCTCTTTAAAATTGAATTTATCTGACAGGGCAGAGCCACTAATGCAATTTTAAGTTTTTTTGCGATTACCTCTTTTAAGCCCATACATAAGGGTGCATTCAGATAACATGAACCTTGTCCTGAAATTAAATCCTCATCTGTTCTTGCCAAAAATACTTCCGGCTCAAAGGGATTCTCAACTCCAGGCTTTACTATAAGGGCTGCATCAATTTCTTTCTGTGATAGTAAATTTTGCATAAATTGAGTTACAAAACCTCCAGATGCTCCTTTTCTTCTGATTTCTTCGTTTGTGCTCCAGCAAGATGTCAATTCCTCATAATGCCCTAAATACGGATTTTCTGGAATTTGACCAAATTTTTGCTGATTTAACTTTTTATGATCTACTTCCCAGCCACTGCAAACGCTAAGACATTTGCCACAATTTATACATTCCGAATCTTTTATTATTGCTACAAACTGTCCCTTTTCATCATTTAATTCCATGCTTATAGCTGACGTGGGACATACCACCCCACACATCCCGCAACCTGTACAAAAATTTAATTTTACTACATCTGCAATTGTTTGTGATTTTAATTCTATGCCATTTCTATTCATGTATATATTTCCAATAATTGCTCTTTACTGTATTCCCAGTTATATTTATTTTCTACTGCTGCTTTACCACGTAAACCCATTTCTCTGCTCAAGATTGGGTCATTATAGATCTCCAGGATTTTTAATGCTAGAGAATCAACACTTCCCGGTTCGTGAATTAAACCACAGCCACACTCTATTACAACATTCGCCTGAGCATCACAATTACTTACTATTACTGGTTTAGCTTCTGACATATATTGAAATAACTTGTTTGCGTAAGTCGTATCGTGATGACGATTCTTTTTTAATGGACTCACGCACACATTTGCAGCTTCCAGATATGAAGTAAAAAGACTCTCGTCTTTCCAACCACAAAAATTCACGAACTCATCGACCCCTGAATCTTTTGCTAACTGCTTCAAATATTTGTCATCCCTGCTGCTGCCTACTAATACCAGTAACAGGTTCTCTATTTTACCCTTTAACTTACTTACTGCTTCAATTAATGTATCTGTTCCCCTGCGAATTCCAGTATTACCAAGATACAAAATTACATATTTGTCCTTATACTTTTCTATAATTGTGTTATCGCGTGGATAATTTCTAAAATTGCTTAAATTTAATGTATTAGGAACCCAATGAACCTTACTTGCCTTAATTTCGCACTCTTCAATTAGAACCTGCCGGGCTTCATCTGTAACCACTATTACCTGGTCAGCATTTTTTACCAGCTTACATTGCATGCGCTGCCACTTTTTTATACTTATTAAATATCTACCTATACCTGAATTAACATGAGTGTAAAGTTTCATGATAGACGGTCTGTCTTCATGAAGATCAAGCACTACCTTTTTCCCCAGATTTCTTGCCATAGGTAAACCAATTCCTGCAATAATCATGTCATGAATGTGTACTACATCAAAATCATGATCAATTAAAAATCGCTTGATAAGAGGACGCAATAATAACTGATATGCAGGAATTGAATATGCAAGTGCAAATACCTTTTTGTATAGATTACGGTTAAAATAATTACGATATACCGAAATTCCTTCCAGAATCTCTTCCTTTTCCCGATTATCATGATCTATGCAGAATAATGAAACTTCATGACCTGCTGCCAGCAACGTCAATGCCTCACTACGTACTCTCGGATCTGGCGGATAGGTACTATCAAGTATCATTCCTATTTTCATTTTTTTGCCCATTGAATCCTGTTTCCTTATATCTCAGATAATATCTCATATTTACTATTACACTAACTATGCAATACTAAAAATATGCTGAACTTATATCCATTAGCTATCTAATAATTTATATGTCAATAGAATTATTATACACGCATTCCCCCATTTTTAAAAAAATCATTTAACACTAACGCAAACTGCTGGTTTTTTAGGCAGCATTTCTTGTATTTGCCTCGATACTTTTTTCTCGGTTTGATGTTAAATTAAAAATTTCTACCAAAGATTGAATGTCACCCTTTTATCCATTTAATAGTCATATTGCTTAACTAAACTTAATATTCACTCATTATTATTTTGTCTTCTATCATAAATCCATTCGGCAATCATCTTTGATACTTTTTTGCCTGATTCTTTATACAAATGATTACCATCAGTATATATAAATTCAGAATTGTATTCTGTCAAGTCCAGATAACCAGTAGAAATATCTTTGGCTTCTTGAATAATAGAATCAAATTTAGGCATATATAGTGTTTCTATTTCCATCATTTTTGGATGAAGGGGCAGCCTTACTAAATACACTTCTCCGTAGTGATTGAGATAATTGATTGTCTTAATAAGATAATGCAGGCGGAGACTGGATAATTTGCTTAATGTTAAAGTATTTGTTTTATAAAAAAGAATTTTCTTTTCCAGCCTTTCTTCTACAGCAAGAGAGTCCATATTTATTGTAACTTCTAACCATCCATCATCGTGAAGATACATTGGTGAACGCCTTTTAAAAAAAAGCGTTTTATATTTGTGATCAAGGTCGTTTAATAAGTAAAATGGATTAGGATTTATATTCACAACTTTGGTCTTTGCCAGAAATAAATTGTTTTCTCTAAACATTGTTGAATCATTAGGATTGTCTGAAAAGCTTGAGATACTCCAAGGTCCCACTGTTACTATAAATATTCCATTGCTAGTATTTGTAACTAATTTTCTTTTTATGCTTTCTAAATACACCCTTCCAAATGGACTATTGAGCTTAGTAAAAGAATAATTATGGATATTCATATTTAGTACTTCTTGGAAAACGCTTGGTTGTAATCCCTGTGCTGCTCTTGAAGTTCCAATAATTAAATTATTTTGCCTGGGAGTAGTAAACCTAATGTAAAATGGATCGGTATGCCCATCCTCAAGTGAAAGCACCATCGCTAAGGATAGAGCTGTTAAAGTGGAAAAAAACATTATTTGAATAAGGAATTTTTTCATTTTATTTAGAATTGAAAATAAATGAATTCTTGTTGTTGTGCTTTATACAACAATATTAACATTGCAAAAAAAAATACAAACACCATCTCAACGACTTATTCCAATTAATACCAAAATTTGTAATTGTATATTGCTGTTCTCTTCCCAACCATGCGATTAGATTAAAAAGAATTATAAGTATAATTATAGTCAAAGATCTTCCCATACAAGCAAATTCATGCTCCATTAAAAATCGCTTGATAAGAGGACGCAATAATAACTGAAAAGCAGATATTGTATAAGCAAGTGCAAATATCTTTTTATATAGATTACGGTTGAAATAATTACGATATACCGAAATTCCTTCCAGAATCTCTTCCTTTTCCCGATTATCATGATCTATGCAGAATAATGAAATTTCATGATCTGCTGCAAGCAATGTCAATACCTCACTTCGCACTCTCGTATCTGGCGGATAAGGATGACCCAGTATCATTCCCATTTTCATTTTTTTGCCCATCGAATCCTATTCCCTAATATCTCACTGTTTTCAGATAATTTCGATTGCATTATATGTGGAAACCTTCCATCATTACATGAAAAAATTCCATTACAAATCTTACACTGACTATGCAATACTAACATTTACTGAACTTATTTCCATTAGTTATCTAATAATTTATATGTCAATAGAATTATAATAATATGAGCATCCTCGCGGAATTAAAATGTTCACTGACTTAAAAATGCTCTGAATGGGCATCACAATACTATCCATGGGTGTTCGGAGTCAGAGGTGTGAAAATCACCTCCATGTCAACGGAAAAAACATGTAGTTGAAAGTAATTGTGTCACCGAGAGGTGGGGTGGAGAGCAACTGAAAGCGAATGTCCAGTCCGTAGAATTACGATGTTCGGCGCTGTGAGTTCGACGAGTCTACTATCCGATGACGAAGTCTGATTCAGGTACGTGCAAGAAGCTGTCAGGCAATACTTCCGTGCTAAGCTATGACAGAGGCTCATGGTGTGACTGAAGATGGAATGGACGAGAAGGCACTGAATGAAAATTCAGGATATCCGTCTTGGAAAGTTGAAAGACAAGCGGAAGTCAAAGCGTCCGTAGTAGTGATGATATGCAGGAAACTGTAAGGAGCAAAGGGATGCCGGATTATCTCTTATTTTATATTTATCTGCCTTAAGGAATTTTTCTGGCAGAACAACAAAGCACAAAGTGGTTTTTTTTGTTAGATAGTGCCATGTTGTTCTACCTGCTTACTGCAAACTGATTTCAGGTGGTTCTAACCTGATACTGATAAATAAATTTCAGGACAAAATAAGAATCCTGAATTTACTTGACTACTTAAACATAATTTATAGAAAATACAATAGAGGTGAAATGTGGATTTATTTACTACTGAGATAAAATTCTTAAAAGGTGTTGGGGAGCACCGGGCAAAACTATTGAATAAACTGGGGGTATTTACCCTTAATGATCTGCTGGAATTTTTCCCGCGGGATTATATTCAACGAGATGCCACAAGCTCCATTGCTGACCTGGAAATTGGCAGACGGTCATCATTGACAGCTGAGATCGTGAGTATTCGCGAAACCCAACGAGGCAGGCAAAGGCAATTGAATGTGGTGCTTTCTGACGGTGAATATAATCTCTTATGTACCTGGTTCAGATATGGCATCTGGCTCACTGATATGCTCCAGCAGGGACAGAAAGTGTGGGTATCCGGCATGATCACCTCATTCAGAGACCAATTTCAGATCATTCATCCAGAACTGGAAGTGCTCGATAAAGGCGAAGATACAACAAATTTCTGGCATTCCCGCTCCGTTTTACCCGTATATCCTCTTACAGATAAACTGAAAATCGGGCAGATGCGCTATATGATCTATAACCTTTTCAGGCTTTATCCCAAGGATATTGAAGAAACCCTTTCCCAGGAGATATTAGAAAAATTTGGCTGGGAACAGCGTCGGATAAGTCTGCAGAAAATTCATTTTTCTACGCAGCCGGAGCAAGTTGCTGCTTATAAAACCCGCTACGCTTTTGAAGAGCTTTTTTATAACCAGTTGATGCTGGCAAAGGTGCGCAGGGGTCATGAGAGAGAGAAGGATGGCAGGGCTTTTGAACTGAAAAGGACTTATACCACACAATTAAAAAATTCATTACAGTTCAAATTAACCTCCTCCCAAAAGAAAGTGATCAGAGAAATTGTGGATGATATGACTTCCGGCTATCAGATGAACCGTTTGTTGCAGGGAGATGTGGGTTCAGGCAAAACAATTGTGACGCTTTTTGCCATGCTGCTCGCTGTGGAAAACGGCTGTCAGGCTGTTATTATGGCACCGACGGAGATACTGGCTGAACAGCATTTTTTGAGTTTCACTAAATATCTTTCTGAAATGGATATTCGAGTAGCCCTCTTAAAAGGTGGCAATTATAAAGGTAAAAAGAAAACTAAGGAAGAGATCAAAAGTGGCGATATCCAGATTGTAGTGGGCACGCATGCGCTTTTGCAGAAGGATGTGGAATTTGCTAATATGGGCTTTGTAGCAGTCGATGAGCAGCACCGGTTTGGGGTAGTGCAAAGATCTTTGATACCCTCTAAAGGTGATAATCCAGACCTTTTATATATGTCAGCCACACCCATTCCCCGTTCACTTGCGCTCACGGTTTATGGCGATCTCACTGTGAGTGTGATTGATGAAATGCCTCCGGGACGCAAGCATATTACCACTATCTGGAAAGGTGAAGGTAGAAGAATAGATGCCTATAGTCATGCAATGAAGGAAGTGCGGGAAGGCAGACAAATCTATATTGTGTGTCCCTTGATCGAGGAATCGGAAAAATCTGATCTGCTGGCAGCAGAAACGCTGTATGACGATATACGGTCAACTTTGATGCCTGAATGCCGGGCAGAAATATTGCATGGCAGGATGAAAAATAAAGAAAAAGATGAGATCATGAGCAGGTTCAAAAACCATGAATTTGATGTACTGGTTTCCACTACTGTGATTGAAGTGGGGATTGATGTTCCTAACGCAGCAGTGATGATCATTGAGCATGCAGAACGCTTCGGGTTGGCTCAATTGCATCAATTGCGCGGTAGGGTCGGTAGGGGCAGTGCAGCATCATTCTGCTACCTGGTTGCCTATTATCCGCTTTCAAAGGAAGGCACTGAGCGATTGCGGACAATGGTGGAAACAAATGACGGCTTTGAAATTGCCGAAAAGGATCTGGAACTCCGTGGACCTGGAGAATTTTTCGGCACTGCCCAAAGCGGCATGGACTTATTTAAGCATGCCAATATCGTGCGAGACAGACAGCTTTTGATTCATGCCCGTGCCGTAGCCGGCTGGGTGCTTGATAATGATCCAGAGCTGAATAGTGATGAAAATATGATAATTAAAAAAACTTATGAAAGGCTGTATTCTGAACGTGAGAAGTTGTTTAACTTCTAAGTGACTGAGGTGGATCAATGATAAGTAAGCTATTACTTGCGATATTTCTGATTTATCTTTGTGGTATCATGCAAGTTCCAGAGTATAATTATACCAACCTGCAATCAACGGCAAAACTGCTGCCCGAAATAAATGTCTGCTGCTGAAATAATGATCTGGATAGATAAGGCAAGGATATCTGCTGCTTTGGCAATAGTAGTTTTGCATACTGCGATTCTGGTGCAGTCAGCAAATCTGATTGGTTCAGGAAACTGGTGGACAGGGAATATCTATAACTCCCTGGTAAGATGGGCAATTCCTGTATTTGTGATGATCAGTGGTGCTTTACTGCTTGATCCAGATAATATTGAATCTTTGGAATTGTTTTATATAAAAAGGTTTACAAGGATTATTATTCCCCTTTTTGCCTGGTCAGCTATCTATCTTTGCCTGGATTATATCTATGCTGCTGCTTATGGAATCCAGATTTCAAAACAACAAATATTCCTCAATCTACTGGAAGGAAAACCTCATTTCCACCTCTGGTTTATATACATGATAATCGGGTTGTATATATTTACCCCATTTTTCAGACTGATAATCAAGAATACTTCTCACAGAGAACTTCAAATTCTTGTGTTGATCATGTTCTTGATCGCTGCTTTCAGTTTTATATATACAGAATTTATTCCCGGGATTCCTCCATTATTTATCACTAAATTTATCCCGTATATTCCCTACTATTTTCTGGGTTACCTGATCAGAAGCACTCAATATAAACCCTCAAAGTTCACATTACTTGCTATTTTCTTTTGTAGCGGGGTTATAACTGCTATAGGCTTTTATTTCAGTGCG